>JADGQU010000021.1 GCA_017881545.1 Gemmatimonadaceae bacterium | reverse complement strand
GCTTCCACTTGCGCGCTGCTGAATCGCGCCGATCGCTCCGAGGTTTCGCGCATGGCCGGCGTCGTTTCTGCCATGAATCGCATCGCGCGTTCCATGATCCTCGCCGGCGGTCCGCCCCCCGCCCGCGCCATCTGAGCCGCGCGCTCGGCGGTGGGAACCCCGGCGAACTCTTCCGCAAAGTCGCGAGTCAATCGCAACGCCTTCTTCAGCTCGTACCACTTGCCGAAGATGATCCCCCAGCTGATGAGGGAGAGCACGACGAGGATTCCGAGCACGATTTTCGTCGCGCCCGTGGAGCTCGTCACCAGCTCAAGCGGCGAGCTGGGTATCGCCTGCGTGATCTGGAAGAACTGGAGGTCGTTGATCAACTGGCGGCTCCGTTCGACTCTCGAGCAAACCATGCGTAGGTCTTCGCCAAGCCTTCGGGGAAATCAGTCTCCGGTACCCAGCCCAATACTTCCTTCGCCTTCGCAATATCGACGAAGGAATCCTGCTGCTCTCCGGGGCGATGAGGGGCGAATTCCAGCGGTACAACAGTTCGCGCTGATGCCTGCAGCAGCTTGGCGATCTCGAGTACGCTCGTGCCCTTGCCTGTTCCGATGTTGAACGCGCGCGCATCGAGCCGTCCTTTCTCCGGCAGCGGCTTCGTTGCCGCCAACCAGACGGCGCGAGCGACATCTCCGACGTATACGTAGTCTCGGGTCTGAAGGCCGTCCCCGAAAATCGTAAGCGGGCGTTTGTTGAGAATCCGCCCGCAGAAAATGGCTACGACGCCTGCCTCTCCATGCGGGTCCTGTCGCGGACCATAAACATTTCCGAAGCGTACTGCGATCGAGTCCAAGTTGTGAACGCGTCCGTAGTACGCCAGGTAGAACTCGATGCTCAGTTTCGCGATCGCGTACGGCGATTCCGGATCCTTTGGATACGTCTCGACGTTCGGCGGTTTGTTGAAATCGCCGTACAGGACTCCGCCCGTAGAACTAAAGACGACCCGGGATTTCGCACCACTCTGCCGCAGCGCTTCCATCAGATTGAGGGTGCCGAGAATGTTGATCGTTGCGTCGGCAACGGGATCGGCGACGCTCTTCCGAACGTCCATCTGGGCGGCGAGATGGATTATGACATCGAACCGTTCCTTACCGACCAGTTGCGCGAACTCCTTCGAGTTCACTCCGATCTCGTGAAAGCGCGCCTGCTCCGGAATATTGCCCCGCTTTCCGGTGGACAAATCGTCGACTACTGACACGTCGAATCCCTTGGCGAGAAAGAGATCGGCCACGTGCGAACCTATGAACCCCGCTCCGCCGGTTACGAGGACCTTAGGCAATGTCGGTCGAATCTCCTTTCTCCGGCTCGGAGCGATGCTTGTTCTCCAGTGCGAACAGGTAGCGCGCCGCGTCGACCACCCCGAGGCCCCGCCCATTCGCGGCCGCCGCCTTCAGTCGTACGCTCGGCTCGTGCAGGAATTTGTTCATCAATGATCTAGAGAAATGTTCGATGGCCTCGGCCTGCTCAGGCGACAAGGGCCCCAGACGACGAAATGCAGCAGCAAGCTCCGTACTCCGCAATCTGTCCATCTCCTCGCGGAACTCCCGCACGACTGGTACCGCGGCCAGGCCCGCCACCCAATCCCAGTATTTCTGGACCTCTTCCGCGATAATGCCGCGCGCCGCGGGCACATCTTCCCCCCGCTGCTCGAGATTGGCGGCGGCCGCCGCCCTCAGGTCGTCCAGATCGTACAGAAAAACGTTGGCGATATCTCCGACACTTGCCTCCACATCGCGCGGCAACGCAATGTCTAGCACGCAAAGAGGCCTGCCGCCGCGCGCCGCGATCGAATCCCGGACGCGGGGCACTGTGACTACGGGGACGGGCGATGCCGTCGAGCAGATCAGCACGTCGACGTCGCGCAGCGATTCCCAGCACTCATCGTAGTGCATTGCCGTGGCGCCGTGACGCCCGGCGAGTGTCTGCGCGCGCTCATGGGTGCGATTCGCGACGATCGCGACGCGCACTCCTTCTTTAAGCAGGCACTCGAGCGCAAGCTCCGCCACGTCACCGGCGCCGAGTATCATCGCTCGCCGCCCTCCGAGTCCGCCGAAGATTTTCTTCGCGAGCTGGACCGCCGCCGAGCTGACCGACGCGGCGCCTCTGCCAATACCAGTCTCCTCCCGCGCGCGCGAAGCCGCCAGGAGCGCGCTCTGGAACATGCGATTGAGGATCGGGCCCGATTGAGCGCGGCATTGTTCCCACGCCTCCTTCACCTGCCCCTGAATCTGCGTTTCGCCCAGGATCATCGAGTCGAGCCCGGCGGCCACACCAAAGAGGTGCGACGTCGCATCCTGGTCGCGGTGCACGTACATGAATTCCGCAGCGTCGCGACCGAGCCGATTCGAGAGAAGCGAGGAGATATCCGAGAGCATATCACTGGATTCTTCGACCGCGTAGATCTCGGTACGGTTGCAGGTGGACAGAACTACGCCTTCGCGGATCAGCCTCTCCGCGCGGAGCTCGGCCAGCTCGCGAAGAGCGTCCTGCGGGCGGAAGGCGAGCTTCTCCCGCACCTCGATGGGCGCGGTCATATGGCTGACGCCGGCGACGATCAACGCCACGAATCCACCTTTTCGGTGAGCGATCCATCCTCGACCGAGCTACAGAAATCGTCACCAATCAACTTCGGAGCCGCGGTGCGCCAGCGGTCGTCGCCGCCGGCGATGAGCCGCGATCGTAGTCCGCGAAGCGCCGACACCGCGCGCTCGTAGCGTCCGTCGAACCGCTCGGCGATCGCGTCTCGGATTCTCGTCGCGGCTCCCGGAACGCCCCCGGACGATACCGCGATGGTGACATCGCCCGAACGATGTATTGCCATCGTGTGAAAGTTTCCTTCGTCCGGATGGTCCGTGATGTTGACGAGCTTCCCGTGCGAGTTGGCATCGAGCGCGATCTGCGCATTCACTTCGCGCGAATCGGTCGCCGCGATGACGAGCGTCGCGCGATCCAAGTGGCCGCTGCGATACGCCTCGCGGACGATCGTGATCCGGCGCAGCCGTTCCGCTTCGTCCAGCTCGGCGGTCACGAGCGGGGCGACGACCCGCACCTGGGCCCCGGCGTCCGCGAGCGCGAGCGCCTTGCGCGTCCCGACTGATCCACCGCCGATCACTACAGCGGTCAGCCGCTCCCCATGAAGGGCGATCGGGAAATCACTCACAGGAACTGCCCCCGATTGAGCGACGCCATCCTGAACACGACGTACAGTGCGACGACGCTGGCAAATGTCACGGCTGACATCACCGCCGCGCGGCGCGCCTGCCATCCGCGCAGCATCCGTCCGAGCGCCAGCGCGCTCACGCCAACCCAGGCGCCCATTCCCCAGATGATCTGTGGCAGCACGAGCGCGCGGTACTCGAACGAGTACGCCGCGGCGAGCGCGAGGCCGATGGTGAGCCCAAGGAAACCGGCGATCGAGGCGACGTGATTGACGCGATCGAGCGTGTCCAGCGGCGGGAAGAATCTGAAGATCGCGCCAAACCGCGCCGACTTGAGCTCGTGTCTCGCGACGAGGTACATCGTTCCAGCCGCGGCAGCCGTCGCGTAGGCGGCGATTCCGATGAAGCTCAGCACTATGTGCATCGTGAGCCAGACAGCGCGCGCACCCTGCCATTCGAGAAACGGCTGCATGCCGGCGAGGTTGCCCGCGACCGTGACCAATGCAGCGACGGGTGCCGCGACGAGCGTGAGACTGACCTCGCGCGCGAGACTCTCTACCACCACCAGCGAGATGGCGAGGACGAGACCGGCGAATGACAGCCCTGGTCCGAGGCCCGTGAGAGACGAGGCACCAGCCTGGCGGGTGAGCGCCGCGAGAGCCGTAGCGTGGGCTCCGATGCCGAGGAGGAGGGCAATGACAACGCCTGCCACGGGCGCCTTCACGCGGCGCGCAAAGGGCAGCGCCGCGACAGCAGCCGCGGCGAGGTAAAACGTGACGGCAACGAAGTGGGCGATCGTGATCATCTGATCGCCCTAATTTAATCCCCCGCTACGTCCTTAGGGCATCTTGCCAGTCAGACGCACTGGCATTCCGTCGCGGATCGTCGGCTGAGTTTGACTCACGATGATCGCTGTGGTCGCGTACGGAGTCACCCGCACGACCTGAGCAATACCGGCAATCACGGGAGGAGCATGAGCGTCGTCGGCACTAGGGCCGGCCGTGTCGTCGATCAAGCTCACCTGATCACCCACCTTGATGCCGCTCTTGGAATTGGGCGAAATGATCACGTAGTACCCAATGGTGGGCAGCACCGGCTCGTTGTGAACGTACACAACTGTGCCTCCGGGACCGCCGACGACCGGCGAGAGGGTGCCCGACGGGTATGAAAGCTCTGGCGCGGCAACCAGCCGCTGCTCGAGCATGATCTCGCCGTACTGCTTGACGATGCGTACGATCGGCCGTCTGCCCTGTGGAATATCTTCGACGCGGAGGATCCCGGTCGGAATCACGACCTGACCAAACTCGCCGAGGTCCGGGCCCAGAACGTACGACATGTAGAGGTCGCCGAGGCGCGGACTGAAGCCCTTCGGCAAATCGACGAAGAGGTCGTCGTTGAGCTCATACCTGACCTGAACGACGGTGGCCTTGATGCCGGGCCGATCGACGCTGGAGACGAGTCTGCCCGCATCCCGGGGTCCACCATCTCGGTCAGCGTATGGCGCAGATTCGACCTCGCCCCTCCGCACTCCACCGCTACGCGAGCGGCCAACCACATCCGAAGCCAGGGCGGCTGAAGCGCGGCTCAGTGGCGAAGCGAAGATCGTCAAGTCCGAGCGTCCACCGGTCGGCGCCTGCACAGTCGAGAGAACCGTGGGCTGGGGCAGAACCGTGGGCTGGGGCGGTGCGGGACGCGTTACGATGTGTGAAACGACTTCGCCGGCGCTGTCAGCTTTCGCGAGTGCCGCGACCTTTACTTCGCTTCCCCAAATGCGGATGACTTCGCCGGGATAGATCCAGTGCGGGTCTTTCACCACGTCGGTGTTACGGCGGAAGATCTCCGGCCAGCGGAACGGGTCTTTCAGGTAGGTCTGCGCCAGGTCCCAAAGCGTGTCGCCCTTTTTCACCACGTGCTTCACTTCCTTGGTGGTGTCGGCGCTCATTACGAGCTTGTTCGTCGTATCCGACCTGACCACAGCTTTCACGGTATCCCCCGTGGCCGGAACCTGCGCGAGCGCGCGGTTGACGCTGCCCGCCGAAACAATCAGGGCGGCGCCGAGGATGGAGGCGCGAACGCCAGATCTCATTGCGGTTCTTGACGATGCCTTCAGGAAATGACCGATCACTCGTGCTCCCGGAACTTTGACGGATATTACGTGGCCAACCATTGGACGGGGTTCTGCCAAGGAAGGTCACGTCGTGGCCCCCTGCCTTGGTCCTCCAGATAACAAGAACGGCCCCGCAAAGCGGGGCCGCCCAAGCGATCTGTAATAGAAGGTCCTAGAAGGGAAGGTCGTCGTCGGCTTCCTGGAGTGCGCCGGGGAAATCCTCGAATTCCGCCCCCCCCGTCGCCGCCGCTCCCGACTTCGCTCCCGCCGTCGCCGGCGCCCGACTCCTTCCAGCGCTTTCGCCATCAAAATCGCCCCCGCCCGAGCCACCGCGGCCGCCGCCGAGCATCACCAGCTCGCGAACGTTGATCTCGGTGCTGTAGCGAGTCTGATTCTCCTTGTCCTGCCACTGGCGATACTCGATGCGTCCCTCGACGTAGAGCCGATCACCCTTCTTGCAGAACTTCTCAACGACATCGGCCAGGCCGGTGCCCTTGGCGTTCCACACCACGCACCGATGCCACTCGGTCTTCTCCTGCTTCTCACCATTCGGCGAATTCCAATTTCGGGTCGTCGCGAGCGAGAACGTCGCTACCCTGTTGCCACCCGTCGTCGACCGGACTTCGGGATCACTGCCCAGATTTCCGATCAGCATCACTTTGTTCAGACTTCTGCTCACTGTGCCTCCTGGCGAGAGTTCGTTTCCCGCCCAGAATAGTATAGATAGGGCTCAGGGCCCGAGCAAACCAACCATTTCATCGGTCAGCAAAACTGCCCGCCGACTTCTCCTTGTCACCCTCGGCGACTTCCAGAATCCTGCGCATCACGAGCGCGTCCTCGACGGGCCGGCGATAGTAGTTCCGGCGCCTGCCTATTTCGATGAAACCCCGCGAGCCGTAAAGCGCACGCGCGGCGCTATTCGATTCGCGAACCTCCAGAAATGCGGTCCGAACTCCGAGACCGCCCAGTTCGATCAGCACGGCATCCAGCATCCGTCCGGCCAATCCCCTGCCCCGAAATTTCGACTCCACCGCGACGTTCAGGAGCTCGGCGTCTTCACCAATCGCAAACGCGATCACGTAGCCCGCGACCCTGAAATCCGGCGGATTCTCAACTACCTGAAAGATAGCAGGATGGCCGCCTAGTAGACGGCGGAATGATTCCTCGGTCCAGGGATCGGCAAAGCTTGAGCGCTCGATCTCCACGATGTCGTTCAGATCGGCGTCAACGGCGGAGCGAAGCAGCGCGGTCACGTTGTCAGGGGACGTCCATGCGTGGCTTCCCAACGCACTTGAGCCTCGGCGAGTCGGCCATAGTCGGGCTCCCACGACGCGAGATCCACCGGGCCCGCTTCGATGATCGAGGCAAGATTGGGCGCGACGCCACGCGCATGCGAATGCGCGTCGAGCTCACGCCCGGGACCGATTGTCCTGAGCGCCGGCTCTCTGGCAGTCAGCTCTCGGAGCTGCTCGGCAGACAGAATTGTCGCCGGCTCGGCCTGAGTCGCTTCGCTTCCGGGCCGGATTGTGATGCGCGCCGCAAAGAATTCGCCCCGCATCGCGTCGAGCACCGAGAGATATTCCCCGATGGGGAGGGACGGTCGCGCCCCGGAACAAGTCAGCAAGAGCGACGAGACCGTGAAAAGCTCGACGCCATATCCCGTCGCCAACCCCTTCGCGATCGATCCTGCCACCCGCAGACTCGTGAAGCTCCCCGGCCCCGACCCGCACACGATTCGCGCAATCTCCGCGCGTCCGACGCCAGCTTCCTTGAGACACTCGGCGACCGCCGGCATCAGTCTTTCCCCTCGCCCGGCGCGCGGACTTCCCCCGTCCTCAGCACTCAGCGTCCGCTCGGCCACGACCTCCGAGTCGCGGATCAGCGCGACGCTGCCTTCGTACGTCGCTCCCTCGATCGCGAGCGTATATGAGCGCGTCATGAATTCGCCCCGGTCCTCGCCGATTCTGATCTACGGTATGAGAGCTGAAAAGCTAACAGCCCCATCAGCCTACGGCTCCCTGCCTTGGTTTTGTGATTGCTGGCAACGCGCTCTGATCCCGACGCCGCGGCCCTACCCGGCGAGTAGAATCCGACTGGTCGGCTCGTCGGGAACGTAGTCGAGATCAATGGGCAGATGATCGTCGGGCAGCCGTGAACCGGCGCGCTCGGGCCATTCGACCAGGATCAGCGCGCGCGATGACACGATCTCGTCCCAGCCAATGTTCGTGAGCTGATCCGGAGATTCGAGACGATACAGATCGATGTGAAACACGGCGGATTTGGGGGATCGGTACTCGTGAATCAGAGCGTACGTTGGACTCGTGACCTCATCGCGTACACCGTAGCCCTGGCAAATCGCTTGCGCGAGCGTGGTTTTGCCGACGCCGAGCTCGCCGGTCAGCGTTATAAGGAGCGGCGGCGTGATCGACCGGCCAAGCTCGTGCCCCCAATGCCGGAGCTCACTCTCACCGAGCTTGATGTGGCCCCGGTCAGCGCGCGGAGGAACGAGATGGCGGTGGGCTGGCATCTCTAGCGGCCGTGGAGGCCCGCCAGTGATCCTCGACTGCTGTCCTGACGTCCGGCTTTGGCTTTTACCTCGAACAGCTCGTCGCGAAGGCGGGCGGCCGTCTCGAAATCGAGATTGGTCGCGGCCTCGCGCATCTGGGCCTCGAGGTCCGCGATGAGCGCCGGCAGATTCTCCACGCCGTAATGCGATCCCGATTCCGCGACGCGGCGCCCCTTCTCTCGCTCCCGCTCGTCCCGCTCCACCCGCGAATCAGCAACGCGCGTTGTAAACCGGACCTGATCGACGCTCTTCTTCACGCTCACCGGCGTGATTCCGTGCTCGAGGTTGTACGCTGTCTGAATCACTCTGCGCCGGCTGGTCTCGTCGATGCACCGCTGCATCGAGCCAGTCATTCTGTCCGCGTAGAAGATCGCGCGGCCGCTCAGATGCCGCGCCGCGCGTCCCACCGTCTGAATTAGCGACCGGTCGCTGCGAAGAAATCCTTCCTGATCCGCATCGAGAATCGCGACGAGAGAAACCTCAGGCAGGTCGAGGCCTTCGCGCAGAAGATTAATTCCGATCAGAACATCGAACTCGCCGAGCCGGAGACCGCGGACGATCTCCATGCGCTCGATGGCGTCGATGTCGGCGTGCATGTACCGCACGCGCACCCCCATCTGCTGGAGATAGTCGGCGAGATCCTCCGCCATGCGCTTGGTCAGGGTCGTGACTAGAACACGCTCGCTTTTTTTCTCGCGAATCCGGATCTCGTTCAGCAGGTCGTCAACCTGGCCGCGCACCGGCCGAACTTCGATCTCCGGATCCACGAGTCCGGTGGGCCGGATGATCTGCTCGACGATGACGCCCTCCGACAGCCGCAGCTCGATCTCACCCGGAGTCGCGGTGATGTTGAGCGCCCGCGGTGTCAGCGAAAGGAACTCATCGAACATCAGGGGCCGGTTGTCGAGCGCGCTCGGCAGGCGGAATCCGTAGTCGACGAGCGTGAGTTTGCGGGCGCGATCGCCGTTGAACATTCCGCCGATCTGCGGCAGGGTGACGTGCGACTCATCCACCACCACGAGAAAATCCTCGGGATAGTAGTCGAACAGGCAGGCTGGCCTCTCACCCTGCGCACGCCCGGACAGGTGACGAGAGTAGTTCTCGATGCCCGCGCACGTCCCGATCTCCAGCATCATCTCGATGTCGAAGTTGGTGCGCGACTCGAGACGCTGCGCTTCGAGCAGCTTCCCGGACGACCGCAACTCGGTGAGCCGCTGGGCGAGCTCCTCCCGAATGAGCCCGACCGCGCGCTCGATGGTGGGGCGCGACGTCACGAAATGCTTCGCCGGATAGATCGCCGCCTTTTCGAGATTGGCGATGGTATCTCCGGTAAGAGGATTGATTTTACTGATCTTCTCGATCTCGTCGCCCCACATCTCGACCCGAACTCCCTGCTCTTCGTAGGCGGGGAGAATCTCGACGGTGTCGCCGCGCACGCGGAAAGTGCCGCGCTCGAGCCCCATGTCGTTGCGCGAATACTGGATCTTCACCAGCGACCGCAGGATGTCGTCGCGTGGAATCCTTTGCCCCTTCGTGAGCGTCACCATCTGCTCTCGATAGCTGCGCGGATCGCCCAGTCCGTAAATTGCGGACACGGTCGCGACGATGATGACATCGTCGCGCTCCATCAGGCTCGACGTCGCGCGCAGACGCAGCCGGTCGATGTCCTCGTTGATCGACGCATCTTTCTCGATGTAGGTGTCGGTCGTCGGGACGTACGCTTCCGGCTGGTAGTAGTCGTAGTACGAGATGAAGTACTCGACCGCGTTGTGCGGGAAAAAGCCCTTGATTTCGCCGTAGAGTTGAGCGGCCAGTGTCTTGTTGTGCGACAGCACGAGCGTCGGCCGCCCGAAATTTCTGATGACGTTCGCGATCGTCATCGTCTTTCCGGATCCGGTCACGCCGAGCAGAGTCTGGAACCGGTCGCCCCGTTCGAGACCTTTGGTCAGCTCCGCAATCGCTCTTGGTTGGTCGCCCGCCGGCTGGAAAGGCGCCTGTAGATCAAATACCGCTTTGGCCATTCTTTATGTCGCTGGACAACCGCTCGCGCCGCGCGACTTCCGTCACGCCTTTCACGCGTCTGGCTGCCTTGAGAATTTTTTGAAGGTGAGCAAGGTTGCCGACTTCGACGGCGAGCTCTCCGATCACGTGGCCGTCGGCGCTGTGCAGCTCGAAGCTTCGGATGTCGGTGCCCGTCGCTGAGACGGCGGTGGCGAGGTCAGCGTAAAGTCCGCGGCGGTCCGTCGCCTCGAGCGCGAGACGCACCATGAACTTCTCTCCTTCCAGCTCCTTCCAATCTATCTCGAGCCGGCGCTCCGGCTCCTGCACGAGCATGAGAAGATTTGGACAATCCGATCGGTGGATGCTGACCCCGCGTCCCCTTGTTACATACCCCACAACCGGATCTCCGGGTACAGGCTGACAACACTGGGCGTAGCGGACCATCATCCCGTCGACGCCCTGAATGCGGACGCCCTTCGGAGCGCCACGGACGCGGTCTACCAACCAGTCGAGCGGACCCGGCTTGGGGGCGTCTGCGGAGGTCTCCGCGTCGGGCCACAGCTCCTTCACGATCTGGGAGACGTTTACGTCCCCCTGGCCGATCGACGCGATCAAATGGTCCAGGGATGTCAGATGAAGGATTTTGGCGACCCTCAGCAGGTCAGGATCCTCCGGTCTGGTCAGTCGCCGCCTCTTGAGCTCGCGCTCGAGGATCTCACGTCCGAGCTTGATCGAGGTAGTGTGCTCCTCGATACGGATGCGTTGCCGAATCTTGTGTCGCGCGCGCCCCGTCCTGACGTGGGCCAGCCAGTCTCTGCTCGGCTTCGCCGACGGAGATGTGATGATCTCCACGGTCTCGGAGTTCTTGAGCTCGCGCGCGAGGCTTGAGATGCGGCCGTTGATGCGTGCTCCCTGGCAATGCAAACCGACTTCGGTGTGCACTGCGAACGCGAAGTCGATCGGGGTCGCGCCCTTCGGCAGCTGGATCACGTCGCCCGTCGGCGTGAAAACGAAGATCTCGTCCTGATAGAGATCGAGCTTGAGGAATTCGAGGAATTCGTCGGGCGTCTTCGCGTCGAGCTGCAGCTCGAGCACCTGCCTGAACCACTGGAGCGCGCGATCCAGCTCGTCCGCGCTCTTCGAGTCTTCCTTGAACCGCCAGTGCGCCGCGATTCCGTACTCCGCCGTGCGGTGCATCAGGCGCGTACGAATCTGAATCTCGAACAGCTGCCGCCCCGGCCCGAACACTGTCGTATGCAGCGACTGGTAGCCATTCGATTTGGGCTGGGCGATGTAGTCCTTGATGCGCTCCTGAAGCGGCGTGAACTGATCGTGGATGACGCCCAAGGCGTGGTAGCAGTCGGGGACGGACTCGACGAGAACGCGAATCGCGAGCAGGTCGTAGATCTCCTCGTACGGCTTGTCCCACTTCTTCATCTTCTTCTGGATCGACCAGAGGTGCTTGGCCCGGCCGGTCACTTCGACGTTGGCGATCCCGGATTTTTTCAGCTGGGCGTCGAGCGGCTCCCTCAGCTGCGCGATCGACTTCTCGCGCTCCACGCGGCGAGTCGAGACTTTCTTGGCGAGTGTCTTATACTCCGACGGCTCGAGGTGCTTGAACGCGAGGTCCTCGAGTTCCCACTTCACGCGCGCCATTCCGAATCGGTGAGCCAGCGGGGCGTACAGGTCCCGCGTTTCGGTAGCGATGCGCTTCTGGCGATCGACTGGAAGGAACTGCAGCGTCCGCATGTTGTGCAGGCGGTCCGCGAGCTTGATGAGGATGACGCGCGCATCCTTGGCGATCGAGAGCAGCAGCTTGCGATAGTTCTCGACCTGCCGGTCCTGCGATGAGTTGAGGGGCAGGTGGCCGATTTTCGTCAGGCCGTCGACGATCTCGGCGATCTCCTTGCCGAACTCCGCCTCGATGTCGTCAACCGTAACCGCGGTGTCCTCGACGACGTCGTGAATCAGGCCGCTAGCGACCGTCGTGGAATCAAGCTGGAGGTCGACGAGGATCTTCGCGACCTCAACGCAATGCGAGACGAACTTTTCCCCAGAGAGGCGCTTCTGCCCTTCGTGCGCCTTTTCGCTGAACCTATAGGCGCGCACGAGCAGCTCCCGGTCGAGGCGCTCCGGAAGATCCCCCTGAAGCAAGGCGGGAAGTGTCTCCTTTTCCTTGATCGCGCCTGCCGTCACAACAGTCCCGCCTCCGCGAAGCTTATGTAGCGTCCCCTTCCGATAATAACGTGATCCTGCACTGGTATGTCGAGTACCTTGCCCGCCTGCACGAGCTGCTCTGTTACTACCCTGTCGTCGGGCGAGGGTGTCGGATCCCCGCTCGGGTGATTGTGAACCAGGATGATCGCCGCCGCCCTCTCGGCGATCGCTTCCCGGAACACCTCACGCGGATGCACGAGCGACGAATTGAGCAGGCCGCGTGTTACGGTGATGTCGCGCTCGAGCCGGTGCTGCGAGTCGAGGACCGCGACGTGGAACTCCTCGACTGGAAGATCCTCCAGGCGCTGGGCGAAGATCTCGTAGACGTCTCGGGGCCAACGCACGGGCGCCCCTTCCTGCCGTTCCTCGGCCGCCATGCGCCGTCCCAGCTCTAGCGCCGCGTGAATGCCAACCGCCCGGGCCGTTCCGACACCCCTGATGCTTGTGAGGGTGGCCACCGGCTGAGTCGCCAGCAGCCGGAGCGATCCCCGGCAAGTGGAAAGAATCTCCTGGCCAATTCCGATGGCGGATCGGCCCTCGGAACCGCTTCCTATAAGAATAGCGAGTAGCTCGCTCGAGCTCAAAGCGTGCGCCCCGTGACTGCGCAGTCGTTCCCGCGGCCTTTCGGCAGCCGGGAGCTCTCGTATTGTAAGTGACAACTCGACCTCCATACATGCGGATTCGAGAGTCTCGCGGGGTGGCAGCGCGAGAGCGGCACCGCGCGGTCACAAGCATCATCGGGGCGCTGCCGCTTTACGATCCCGGCCGCTCCCAGCCATGCGATTCCGCTGATCGAAACAAGGCGTCTATCACGGCCATGTTTCCCATCGCATCCTCGAGGGAGACAGGAACAGTGCCGACGCCCCGGATAGCCTCGGAGAAGCGATCTGCCTGGACGCTGAACTGATCCACCGCCGGAAACGTGATCGTCTCGATCCCGCCGCCCGCCAGATCGCTGCCGTCGTCAACATAAATCCGACATGCATCACGCGGATTCGCATGGAAGGAAGCGGCGATGCGCCCCTTCGTTCCGAAGATCTGCACGGACTGAAACGCCACGAGCTGCGTAGCACAACTGAACGTCGCCTGTCCCTTCTCGAAACGAAGAAGACCCGACGTCAACCGATCGATCTGCATCTCAGGATCACGCTCGATCAATCCGACGACCTCTGTCGGCTCAGCGCCGAACAGCCACCGCGAGATTGTTATCGGATAACACCCGACATCCATCAGCGCGCCGCCGCCCCACTCTACCCGACTGCGGATGTCCGCGAGATCGCGCCGATAGTAGCTGAAATGACCCGAGATCAGGCGCAGGTCGCCGATCCTTCCCGAGGCAACTATCTCTTTCACCTTGAGCCACTGCGGATGCGTCCGAACCATGAACGCCTCCCCGATCTGGACGCCGTTCCGGTCCCGAGCCTCGAGCAGTTCAAGCGCCTCCCGCGCAGTCAATGCAATTGGCTTCTCGCACAGCACGTGCTTCCCCCGCTCGGCCGCACGAATTGACCACGGCACGTGCAAATGATTCGGCAATGGATTGTAGATCGCCTCGATCTCGGGATCGTCGATCAATTCCTGATACGAGCCGTACGCCCGGGGAATGCCCAGGCTCTTCGCGGCTGCGCGCGCCTTTGCAATATCTCGCGATGCAATGGCGACAACCTGTGCCAGCGCGCTTTTTTGCATTCCGGGTATGACTTTCTTCAGCGCGATGTTGGCGGCGCCGAGTATCCCCCAGCGAACCGGGGCGATTCGCTTGTCGGTCACTTCGCTTGTGTGACCTCTCGCACCGTCATGAAAGCTCCCAGTCGCACCGTATGGAAGCTCCCAGCGAAACAGCATAGTTCGCTTACGGCTCCCTGCTTTGGTATTGAAGACGCCAGTGGGGGCCGCGATCTCGAACTAAAGATTGGCGCCGTGGCATTTCTTGAACTTCTTCCCCGACCCGCACGGACAAGGATCATTCCGGCCAACGTTGCTCCAATCCGCCGAGCTTCCGGGCGCACCCGGTACTCCCGGTACACCGACATTAGGCCCCCCTGACAGAGCCTTGCTCAACGGCGAGCTCTTGCTACCGAGGTGCACAGTCGGTTCAGGACGCACCGCGACGCCCCTCTTCGGAGCCTCGGCCGGTGCGATGTCGAGGGTGGCATCGGTTCCTTCGCCATCGTCGGCGCCGACCTCCTCCATGACGCCGAGCGCGTTGAACTCCTTCCGGCGCTGTCTCGGAGCGCGCTCTTCCCCGTTCCCGTCCAGGTCCGGGCCGCTTAAGTACATCGGCGGCGGCGGCGCTTGCCGTTCCTCGAACGTAATCTGCGCGCGCAGGAATCTCTCTGTGAACGTGTTGTGGATGTCGTCCATCAGATCCACGAACATGTTGTACGCCTCGTGCTTGTACTCGATGAGCGGATCCTTCTGGCCCCACGAGCGGTAGCCGATAGCATTTCGAAGCTGGTCCAGGTCGTAGAGATGGTCCTTCCACTTTTCGTCGAGAACTTGCAGCATGACGATCGCCAGCAGCTGGCCGGAGAATTCGCCGAGACTCAGCAGCTTGTCGTTGAATGCCTTGCGGCCCGCTTCGAGCGCGCGCTGGTTTGCTTCATCTTCACTACCGGGAAGCGTGCCATCTTCGAAGCCCGGGACGACAAGCATGTAGTGCATCAGGAGATCCTGACGTACCAGCGCGAAATCCCATTCCTCCTGCGAGTCGAACGCGCCAAGCATGTTCTCGACGCGCTTGACGACGCCTTTCTCGATCATCTTCTCCGATTCGGCCTTGAGCTCTTCCCCGCCCTCGAGCGCGAACGACCGTAGCGAATAAATCACCTCGCGCTGCTGGTTCATCACGTCGTCGTATTCCAGCAGCCGCTTGCGTGACTGGAAGTTCTGGAGCTCGACGCGCTTCTGCGCCTGCTCGATCGATCTCGTGATGAGCGAGTGCGTGAGCATCTCGCCTTCCTCCGCGCCCATGCGGTCCATCAGCTTGGCGATGCGGTCGGAGCCGAAGAGACGCATGAGATCGTCTTCGAGCGACAGGAAGAACTGCGACGCGCCCGGATCTCCCTGACGGCCCGCGCGCCCGCGGAGCTGGCGATCGATGCGGCGCGACTCGTGCCGCTCGGAGCCGATGATATGCAGGCCGCCGCACTCGATCACATCCGCGAGCTGGTTCTCCGCGTCCATGCGCTGAGACGGCGCCGATTCCGTGACGCCGGGCCCGAGCTTAATGTCGGTTCCGCGGCCTGCCATGTTGGTCGCAATGGTCACCGCGCCGGGCTGCCCGGCTCCCGCTACAATCTCGGCCTCACGCTGGTGGTACTTGGCGTTGAGGACGTTGTGCGGAATCCCGGCGCGCTTGAACATGCGCGCGAGTGTCTCCGACACCTCGACGCTCACCGTTCCAACGAGAACCGGGAATCCGAGGCCGTGCAGTCGCTGCGTCTCCTCGAGGATCGCGTTGTACTTCTCGCGGCGCGTCTTGTAAACGAGGTCCTGTCTGTCCTCGCGGATGACCGGACGGTTGGTCGGTATCACCGACACACCGAGCTTGTAGATCTCGTGGAATTCCGTCTCTTCGGTTTCGGCGGTGCCGGTCATTCCCGACAGCTTCTCGTAGAGGCGGAAATAGTTCTGGATCGTGATCGTGGCGAGCGTCTGCGTCTCGCCTTTGACCTGGACGCCTTCCTTCGCTTCGACAGCCTGGTGCAACCCCTCGGACCAACGGCGCCCATGCATCGTGCGCCCGGTGAACTCGTCGACGATCAGCACCTGCCCTTCCTGCACGACGTAGTTCACGTCCCGCTCGAACAAGGCGTGCGCGCGCAGCAGCTGATGTACGATGTTCAGCCGCTCGCTCTTGGCGGCATAGTCGCGATTCAGCGTGTTGCGCGCCTCGAGCTTCTCGGCGGGCGTCATGTTCGGATCGTGATCGATCGCGTGCACTTCCTGCGACAGATCGGGCAGCACGAACTGGTCGTGCGCCTGAGGCGACATGAAATCGACGCCGGCATCGGTGAGGTGAACCGTGTGTCCCTTCTCGTCCAGGACGAACAGCAGATCCTCCTCGATGTCGC
>JADGQU010000155.1 GCA_017881545.1 Gemmatimonadaceae bacterium | reverse complement strand
CCTCCATCCGTCAGATCCCGACCGTGTCGACCCTTGTCGGCGGCGCGATCGTACTGGGTACTGGCCCTAGCGCTGCTCGGTATCTCGTTCGCGGGCCCGTTGGTGCGGCTCTCGGCCGCGGATCCAGTCGCAATCGCCGTTTGGCGCCTGGGCTTCTCGCTCCTAATCGTCGCCGCGTTCCTTTTGGCGACGGGGGAATGGAGGGACTGGAAGCGGATCACCTCGCGTGAGCTCGCCCTCGCGGGCTGCGGGGGCGTCTCACTCGCGCTCCACTTCTGGGCCTGGAATGCATCCATTCATCTCACGACGATCGCCGCGTCCGTCACGCTGGTAAATCTTCAACCGGCCGTCGTGGCGGTGATCTCGGCAGTGGCTCTCAGAGAGGCTCCGACAAGCCGCCAGATCGTCGGCATCGCCATCGCCATCCTCGGCGCGCTGGTTGTCGCCGCGCCTGATTTGAGGGGTGGGCTGGCCCCGAGTGGGAACGCGCCGCTACTGGGGAATCTGCTGGCAGTCTCGGCGGCGATAACGGCCGGCATCTATTACACGATCGGTCGTAGCCTGCGCAAATCGCTCGGCGTCTGGGCGTATGTGGGCATCGTCTATTCGACGGCGTTTGTAACGCTGTCGGTCATTGCGATGTCACGCGGTGTCACTCTTGCCCCACAGCCGCCGAGGGAGATTGCAATTTTCGGCGCGTTGGCGCTGGGGCCGATGCTGATGGGCCACACCGGAATGAACTGGGCTCTCAAGTTTCTCCCTGCCTATGTGGTCAATCTCACCGTGCTGGGTGAGCCGGTCGGAGCGACACTGCTGGGGGCGCTCATTCCCTCCATCCGTCAGATCCCGACCGTGTCGACCCTTGTCGGCGGCGCGATCGTACTGGGTGGCGTGATCATCGCCGCAGGCGGCGCGAGCCGCACAGCACCCCAAACGGCCGACCATTAAGTTTCATAGCGGTCTGCCCTCGATAGAGCGGATAACCGATCCCCACCCATTCGCTCACCCGTGAATCGATGCGAATCCAGAAATACCTTGGTACATGGCACCGTGCACCCCTGCTGAAATCCGCGGCGTTGTTCCTGCCCTGCATCCTCGCGATTCCCGCGACGAGCCCGGCGCAGGCGAGAAACACTCCGATCGCGGCGGCGAGAATCACGACACCGCGTGCTCAGTTCGGACACAATATCGGCGACGATTACTTCCTCGCCAACTACAGCCAGATGATCGACTACTGGCGAAAGCTCGATCGCGAATCGGACCGGATGAAGCTGGTGCGCATTGGGGCGACCGCCGAAGGGCGCCCGATATGGATGTCCATCATTACGTCGCCAGAGAATCACGCAAAGCTCGCCCGCTATCAGGAGATATCGCGGCGGCTTGCCCTGGCTGAGAATCTCACCGACGCCCAGGCCCGCGCTCTGGCTTCGGAGGGGAAGTCGGTCGTGTGGATCGACGGAGGTCTCCACGCCACGGAAGTGCTGGGCGCGCAGCAGCTGATCGAGATGGTGTACGAGCTCGTGAGCAGGACCGATCCCGAGACGCTGCGGTTCCTCCGCGACGACATCATCCTGCTGGTGCCGGCCAATCCGGACGGACAGGAGCTGGTGTCCAACTGGTACATGCGCGAGGCAGACACTCTCAAGCGGACGACGTCGCGCCTCCCGCGGCTTTATCACAAGTACGCCGGCCACGACAACAACCGCGACTCGTACATGGCGTCGCAGCCCGAGACGCAGGCGATGGACAGCATTCTGTTCCGTGCCTGGTACCCGCAGATCATGTACAACCATCACCAAACGGGTCCCATCGGCACTGTGATCTTTGCGCCCCCGTTCCGTGATCCGTTCAACTACAACTATGATCCGCTCGTGCCAATGGAGCTTGATCTCGTTGGAGCAGCGATGCACTCGAGGTTCGTCGCCGAGGGCAAGCCGGGCGCGACGATGAGGAGCGGATCAGGATACTCCACCTGGTGGAACGGCGGTCTCCGGACGACGGTGTATTTCCACAATATGATTGGCCTTCTCACGGAGGCAATCGGCAACCCCACGCCGATCGAAATTCCGCTGGTGCCGGAGAAGCTTCTGCCGAAGGGAGACTTGCCGATGCCGATTCAGCCGCAGAAATGGCATTTCGCGCAGTCGATCGCCTACGAATTGACAGCGAACCGGGCGGTGCTCGATGTGGCGTCGCGGTATCGCGAGACGCTTCTCTACAACATCTACCAGATGGGGCGCAATTCGATTCGGCGTGGAAATACCGATACGTGGACCGTTACGCCGCGCAGGGTGGCTGCACTCCAGGCAGCAATACCCGAGGACAGCTCCCGCCCCCAGGGTGGTGACGCGGGCGGTGGTGGTGGGCGTCCGCAGACGACGAGTCCGGCCGATTTGGCTACCTACGCCAGCATTATGCGGAATCCTGTAGACAGGGACCCGCGCGGCTACATCATACCCGCTGATCAGCCGGACTTTCTTACCGCGACGAAATTCGTCAACGCACTTATCAAGACGGGTATCGTGGTCCAGCGCGCTTCGACGGCGTTCACTGTGAACGGGAAGAGCTATCCGGCGGCCTCGTACGTGGTGAAGACGGCGCAGGCGTTCCGTCCGCACGTCCTGGACATGTTCGAGCCCCAGGACCACCCCAACGACATTCCATATCCGGGCGGTCCACCCACCCCCCCATACGACAACGCGGGTTGGACGCTCGCGTATCAAATGGGAGTGCAGTTCGACCGGATTCTCGATCCGTTCAACGGACCGTTCGCGCCGGTCGCCGGTTTCGCCAGAGCGCCGGAACGGCGTGTGGCGTCCGCAGCGGCCGGCTATGCGCTCAGCCACTCAGTGAACGACGCGTTCGCCGCGGTGAATCGCCTGCTCGCTCGCGGCGAACAGGTATACACGCTTCTCTCGCCGCTCAGCATCAACGGTCGGACGTATGACGCCGGCACTTTCTACATCCCCGCAAAGCCAACGATAGCTGCGATTCTCACGCAGCTCGCGGCTGAGAAGGGGCTCGTGTTCGACGCTTTCGACACTCAGGTCTCGTCGGCGACTCTCAAGCGGGTGCGGCCCGCCCGGATTGCGCTGTGGGATCAATACGGCGGCGCGATCACATCGGGGTGGGCGCGCTTCATTCTCGAGCAGTTCGAGTTTCCCTATCAGATCGTGTATCCGCCGACACTCGACGCGGGAAACCTGATAGCGAAGTTCGACGTTCTGATTCTTCCGGATGGAGCGAATTTCGGACGCCAGAGCGCGCGTACCGGTCCGCGAATAAATCCCGAGGACGTGCCCGCCGAGTACCGCGATCGAGTCGGCAACATGACTGCCGCCCAAACGATCCCGAAGCTGCTGGAGTTTCTGAACGCGGGCGGGACGATTCTCGCGATCGGCTCCGCCACGGATCTCGGCATCCAGCTTCAGCTTCCCATTGTGAACGCGCTGGCGGACAGTGCGGGTAGATCGCTGCCCCGAAGCCGATTCTACGTGCCCGGGTCAATACTCAGTATGCGCGTGGACACCACGCTTGCGCTGGCCGAGGGTGTTCGCCCGGTCACGGATTTCTACTTCGATAACGCCCCTGCCTTCCGCATCCTGCCCGGGGCCGCGGAGCGTGGGGTCAAGAGAGTTGTCTGGATCGACGGTCCGGCTCCGCTGCGTAGCGGATGGGCTTGGGGCCAAAAATATCTGAGCGGTGTAACAGAGGTTCTTCAGGCACCAATCGGGAAGGGAATGCTTGTGCTTTTCGGACCCGATCCGTATTTCCGCTCGCAACCACATGGCACATTCAAGCTGCTGTTCAACGGGCTTCTATACCGCAACGAACTAGGGGACTAGATAATGCGCTCACGTATTCTGCTCGCGGCCTTCGCCGTTTCCGGCTGTTCGTATTTTCAGTCAGGGGCGAGCACCGAGCCCGCGCCTTCGCAGGCGACGAAGCCGGCTACGTCCAAGTCGGTGTCGTCTGTCCGGGCAACCAGCAGCCCCATGCTGATCAAGGCCATGCACGACCGCTACGACGGCAAGTACCTGAAGACGATGAGCTTTCTTCAGAACAATACGGCGTACTCGACCTCGGGGCAGGAGCAGAAGTCGCAGTGGTACGAGCATCTCGAGATTCCCGGCAAGCTTCGCATTGCATTCCTTCCTGCCACCCAGAAGAGCGGTCTCGTGCAGATCGATGATAAGGTTGCGTCGTTCGACAACGGCATTCGTGTCGACTTCCGTCCGTCGGTGAATCCGCTGCTGCTCCTGACGGCGGACGTGTACGCTGCCCCGGTTGCCACGATCATGCACGGGCTCGACACGCTCCACGTCGACGAGAACGTCTTCCGCGACGACACGTGGGATGGGCAGCCGGTGTACGTCGTCGGCGCGAAGGCGGGCGACACCACGTCGAATCAATTGTGGGTGGACCGGGACCAGCTGCGACTTGTCCGCTTCATCCAGAGCCAGAAAGTCGGCGACCGTACCACGGTCAGCGATATCCGCGTTAAGGGATACAAGGAGATCGGGGGATTCGACGTTCCGACAGAGTTCCTGGTATTCCGGAATGGACGGCCCGTCTGGCGCGAAGAGTACGCCGACGTTCGCATCAACGCGGATTTTCCGCCCGGGACGTTCGATCAGGCGAGGTGGAACGACATCCCGATTCCCAAGTAGTACCAGTCAAACAACAATCCCTCAAATGATACGCAGGCTTGCAATAGTTCTTGCTCTCGCACCCGCCATGGTGGCTGCGCAGAGCGCCCTTCCCGCACAAACGTCGAGACTCGGTATATCGGTCAGCGCGCCCTCGACATGGAAAATCGATCCGGCGCACTCGGAGCTCTCCTTCACGATCCGGCATATGGTCAGCAAAGTGCGCGGTCAGTTCGATGCGTGGAGTGGAACGATCATCGCCGATCCCGCTGATTGGAGCACGGCTTCGGTGGAGGTCATCGCGCAGACGTCGAGCATCGACACCAACAACGAGCGTCGCGATGCGGATCTTCGTAGCGACAACCACTTCGACGCCGATGCCAACCCGACTGTGACCTTCAGGAGCACCAAGGTGACGCGCTTCGCCGGAGACTCTGTGACGGTGGCGGGGAATCTGACGATCCACGGAATCACGCGGCCGGTCGTGCTGCGCGGCCACCTGAACGCCATTCAGGGCGTCCCTGGCAAGCGCCGTGCTGGCTTCGAGGCCGAGACCACGATCAACCGCAAGGATTTCAACATGACATGGAACCGCATCGTCGAGGGCAGCTCGATGGTCGGGGGCACGCCTGGATAGGGACAGAGCACGATATTCTCCAGCGCCGATCCTCGCTCGGATCGTCGTTCGGGGACGCCTTTTGCGTGTCGACGATCGGGCTCGCAGCGACCATCTGGTCGCGCGAAGCGCGAACGTTCCGGTAGACGGATTTGCACGATCCGGGCCATCCGGCGCGGATCCGGTTTCGACCCGGCAAGGTCGCGGATTGGATCGTTTCGAACATTTCTGCGGGTTCGCAAGCGAGCCCATGTCGATGTTCCGACACTGTCCGTTCCGTTCGATACAAAGCGCGAAAGCACCGGAACACTCGGTTTCGACAGCGCGGCGCGGCAGTGGCCGCACGTGTGGTCCGGTTCCTGCACTGCTTTGCCCGTCGGAAATGTCCGATTGGCGAACCGGAGGCACGGCCATGCCGCTTTACGGGTTTCACTGCGCGAAATGTGACGGAGAGGTCGAACTGCTGATCGGATTTTCCGAGACGCCGATCTGTCCGACCTGCGGCAGCAAGAAGCTGCAGCGCCTGATGTCGCTGACGGCGCCCCATGGCAAGAGCCGGAGCCTGATGAAATCCGCGCGCGCGCAGGCGGCGCGCGAAGGACATCTGAGCAACTTCAGCCGCGCCGAACGGCGGCGCTAACCGGCCAAGACCCGGGCAGCGCCGGCGTTCCAAGTCCCGGCAGCGCCGGCGTTTCAATCCGAGGTAATCTGGACCTCCGGCACCTCATCCGGTTCCGGAATGTCGAGCCCGTCCTCTTCGGCCAGATCTATTCCGCTCAAACAGACGTCACCATCGTCGATGATCAGCTTGATCGGCGTCAGCGCCTGACCCTGGCAGGGGCCGATGAAGCAATGCCCGGTATCCAGATCGAACTGGGCATGGTGGTTTCCGCAGGTGATGAAATT
>JADGQU010000154.1 GCA_017881545.1 Gemmatimonadaceae bacterium | reverse complement strand
CGCTCTGTATCCTGAGCCTGCTCGGGCAAACGGTGAACTCGTACTTCGACGGCCGGCACGACTTCGCGGATCTACTGCGCGCAGTCGGTGGAGTCCCGGGTGTGAGACGGCTGCGCTTCACGAGTCCTCACCCGAACGATTTCAGCAAGGCCGTGATCAGGGCGATGGCCGAGACCGAGGCTTATTGCGAGCACGTGCATCTCCCGATGCAATCGGGCTCGACCCGTACGCTCAAACGCATGCTGCGTCGGTACACGCGAGAGCAGTACCTGGCGTGCGTGGACGAGCTGCGCGAGGCAATTCCCAACGTTTCCCTGACGACCGACGTGATCGTCGGATTTCCCGGCGAGAGCGAAGCGGACTTCGAGGAAACGGTCAGCGCCGTTCAGGCAGTGGGGTTTGACGATGCGTTCACCTTCAAGTTCTCGCTTCGGGACGGAACGCCGGCCACGCGACTTCCTGCGTCCGACACGATATCGGACGAAATCGCCAGTGACAGGCTCGCCAGGCTAATCGCGACCGTTCGGGGCGGAACTCGTGAGCGAAACCAGAAGCTCCTGGGTGAGCGGCGCGAGGTTCTGGTCGAAAAGGCTGCGCGGCGAGGCGGACTGCTGCAGTCGCGGACGCGCGACTTCAAGATCGTGATGATTCCGGGTGATGCTTCGCTGATCGGGAAGTACCTCACCGTCACGCTCACCGGCACGACGGGCTCCACATTCCTGGGCCAAGTCACAGGACAGCGCGCGGCGTTGCCGTTGGCGGTGTAGAGGACAGGCTCCGCCGTTTGATTGCGCGATCTTCGGAATGATTTCGAGGGAATCGACTTAGCGATCTAGAATTGGGCTCGACCGGAGCCTAGCTGCCACTAATCACAGCCGCATACCTCGCATACGTTGGCGGGCTCCTCGCCGGGTTCGGCGGCTTTGCCTGGATCGCGGTCGTCGCCGCCTCGATTGCACTCGCGGCCGCTCTCTACCGCGGGCACGCGGAGCACTCGGCGCTCGCAATGGTATTCGCTGCGGCGGCGATTCTCGCGGTCACGACGCCACCGCCCGAGCGGCCGACCGCGCATGCCAAGAAGCGAGAGCCGCCGTCCGATGTGTTGTCGCGGGTCAGAGCGCGCGCCACTCGCGCCATCGACCGCACGTTCGGAGATGATGCTCCGCTGGCGCGGGCACTCCTCGTCGCCGACCAGCATCAGATCCCGACCGAGATGCGCGATCGCTACGCTTCGGCCGGGCTGATTCACATGCTCTCGATTTCCGGTCTCCATGTCGCTGTGATCGCGGCGGCGATGGAGCTTCTCTTTCAGGTCGCACGCCTGTCGCGACGGGCGTCGCTGCTCGGAGCCTTCATCGCGACCGGTGTCTACGTCGCGGTCATAGGAGCGCCGCCACCGGCGCTGAGGTCGGCGGCGATGCTCGGTGTGTCGATGGCCTCGCGACTCTCTCAGCGACCAACATCGCCCTGGGCGGCCTGGGCGCTCGGGGCCTTTGTGCCGCTCGTTCAGCCGAGGATCGCTGTCGACGTGGGTTATCAGCTCAGCGTACTGGGCATGTGCGCCCTGGTAGCGGCCGGATCGCTGTGGCGGCGGCACCTTGCGAACCGAATGGACGGATGGAAGGGGAAGCTCGCCCGCGAGCTGGTCACGTCCATCGTAGCGTGCGCGGTGACCGCGCCGCTCGTCGCCTGGGTGTTCGGTCGGGTCAGCCTGATCGCGCCGATCTCGAACCTTGTTGCTGCTCCGATCATCACCCTGGCTCAGCCGATTCTGTTCCTCGCTCTGCTGGTGTCACCGGTAGGCGCGGTCGCCCGGTTTGTTGCGCAGGCTGTGCATCCGCTGCTCTTTGCGTTCGATTGGGTCGCATGGGCCGCGGCATCCGCCCCCGGAGCTGCCATCACTGTGACGACGACGATGGTGACGGCCGTCCTCGGCGCGATCGCGGCAGTTGCGCTGGTCGTGGCGTGCTCGAGCCGATTTCCGGCGCGACCCGCGATCACTGGATTGGCGGCGTTGGCGACCATGGCAGTGCTTCCTGCGTTGCCGCCTCTGGCGCTATCAGGGAACGATCGCGTCGAGCTCCACGTTCTCGACGTCGGCCAGGGCGACGCTATTCTGATTCGAACGAACGGAGGTCACTGGATCCTGCTCGACGCGGGTCCAGCCTGGCGCGGCGGCGACGCGGGGCGCACGACCGTGCTCCCGTACATTCTTCGGCGAGGCGGCTCGCTCGAGGCGTTCGTCCTGTCTCATCCACATACCGATCACGTCGGAGGAGCAGCGAGCGTTCTGACCGCGATGCGCCCCCACGCGTACTGGGATGCGGCATTCGCGGGCGGATCGGACGCATATATCGCATCACTCGCCGCCGCGAAAAAACAGGGCATCGAATGGCATCGTGTTCATCCAGGCGATTCCATTCGGGTAGACGGAGTCAGCATCACCTTCCTCGCGCCCGATTCCGCCTGGACCGTCGGGTTGAAGGATCCAAATCTCGCCAGCACGATCGCGGTGGTGCACTACGGGATGGTGCGCTTTCTGCTCGTGGGAGATGCAGAGCGCGCGGAGGAGGACTGGCTGCTCGCTCAACATCGTGACGAGCTCCGCGCCCAGGTTCTCAAGGTTGGCCACCACGGCAGCTCGACCAGCAGCAGCGACGCATTTCTGGATGCGGTTCATCCTGACGTTGCGATAATTTCCGTAGGTGCGGGCAACATGTACGGGCATCCCAGCAACGATGTGCTGCGCGCGCTTTCACGGGTGGGAGCAGAGGTGCTGAGGACCGACGAAGCGGGAACGGTGATCGTGCGCACCGACGGAGTTCACATCGAGATCGAAGCGAAGGGAGACAAATGGGAGCTGGCTCCCGACTCATCAGAGCAATAATCGGAGAGAGAATCGAGCTCCCCGAGGATATGGTGCGCCGATATCCGGACCTCACTCAGGCGACGTACCGCCGCGGCGGACTGGCGGTCCGTGTCGGAGGTTGGTCGCTGGGGACGAACACAGCAGCGGCCATCACTCTCTGGAAAACCGTATTCGTTGCGCCGACAACCGTGCTCGATGCGGAACTGCTCTTGCACGAGCTCCGTCACGTCCACCAATTTTTGGAAGACAAGGCATTTCCTGTCAGCTACCTCTGGCAGTCCATCCGTTACGGATACACGCGTAACGCTTACGAAATCGACGCTCGCCGGTATTCCGCGTCGCGCCTCGGTACCGGCGAAAAGGATCTCTGAGTGGTCAAGCACACCGCGACTTCGGTCGTAACAATCGAGCGTTTCATCATCGAGCAGGAGAAGCTCCACCCTGAAGCGACGGGCGAGCTCTCGGGCCTCCTCTACGATCTCGCGCTCGCGGCAAAGATGATCGCCAACAAGGTGCGGAGCGCGGGACTCGCCGACATACTCGGCGCCACCGATCTCGAGAACGTTCAGGGGGAGACCCAGCAAAAGCTCGACGTGCTGGCGAACGAGATCATCATCAAGGCCGTCGATCACGGGGGACGCCTGTGCGCCATGGCATCGGAGGAAGAGCCGGGCATCATCGACATCCCGGCCAACTTTCGTTGCGGGAAATACTGCCTTCTCTTCGATCCGCTCGACGGCTCTTCGAACATCGATGTCAACGTGCCCGTAGGCACAATCTTCTCGGTGGTCCGCAAGATCACACGGAGCAGCCGCGGCGAAATGGAGGACATGCTTCAGCCGGGACGGCGGCAGGTCGCGGCGGGCTACGTCATTTACGGATCAAGCACGATGCTCGTGTACACGACCGGGCAGGGCGCTCACGGATTCACCCTCGATCCGTCGCTCGGGGAGTTCCTGCTCTCGCACCCCAACATCCGGACGCCCGACAGCGGCAGATATCTGTCGGTCAACGACTCCTACCACAGCCAGTGGGAGCCGAACGTTCAGAATCTGATGAACTACTATCGAGGACAGGATGGCAATCGTCAGCCGATGAGCACGCGCTACGTCGGCTCACTCGTCGCCGATTTCCACCGCAATCTTCTTGGTGGGGGACTGTTCGCCTATCCCGCCAATCGCAGGAACAAGCGCGGGAAACTGCGCCTTCTCTACGAAGCCAGCCCTCTTGCCTTCATCGTCGAGCAGTCTGGCGGCGCGGCGACCGATGGGCATGAGCGCATCCTCGACATCCAGCCCACTGAGCTGCACCAGCGGACTCCGCTTTTCATCGGCAGCAACAACGACGTCGATGCCGCGCGCAAAATGCTGGGCGATGCGAAGAGTGCCAGCTCGCTTTCGCCGGCCGGGTCGGTAGGCGCGTGACGCTCCGCCGGCGCCCAAGCCGGCGCACATGAGCAAACACCAGCCCGGCGAGAGGCTCTCTCCCTCGGGCATTCCAGTCAAAACGGTGTATCGCCCGGAGGATGCGGAGCTCGACTACACGTCAGCGCTGGGCGATCCGGGAGAGTGGCCGTACACGCGTGGCATCCAGCCGTCGATGTACCGCGGACGACTCTGGACGATGAGGCAGTACGCCGGATTCGGGAGCGCGAAGGGCACAAATGAGCGGTTCAAGATGCTCCTCGATGCCGGACAAACTGGGCTGTCCGTCGCGTTCGACCTGCCGACGCAGATGGGACTCGATTCCGATTCACCGCGCGCCCTCGGAGAGGTAGGCAGGGCCGGTGTGGCGATCGACAGCGTCGAGGACATGCACGCGCTGCTCGAAGGCATTCCGCTCGATCAGGTCTCGACGTCGATGACGATCAACGCCACTGCGGCGACGCTCCTGGCGATGTACATCGTCGTGGCGGAAGAGCGCGGCATTGCGCGCGACAAGTTGAGCGGCACCATCCAGAACGACATTCTCAAGGAATACATCGCGCGCGGCACCTATATCTATCCGCCCCAGCCCAGCATGGCGCTGATCGCGGAAGTGTTCCGCTACTGCGCCGATGAAGTGCCGAACTGGAATCCCATCTCGATTTCTGGGTACCACATCCGCGAGGCGGGCGCCACGGCGGTGCAGGAGCTCGCCTTCACTCTCGCGAACACGATCCAGTACGTCACGCGAGCGATCGAAGCCGGATTGGCGGTCGATTCCTTTGCGCCACGATTGTCGTTCTTCTTCGCCGCGCACAACGATCTATTCGAAGAGGTCGCAAAGTTCCGCGCGGCGAGACGCCTCTACGCCCGTATCATGCGCGGACGCTTTCACGCGTCGGCGTCGAGTGCGCGGCTACGCTTTCACACGCAAACCGGCGGGGTGACGCTCACTGCCCAGCAGCCGCTCAACAACGTCGTCCGCGTGACGGTGCAGGCACTGGCCGCGACGCTGGGCGGAACGCAGTCGCTCCACACGAACGGGTACGACGAGGCTCTGGCGCTCCCGACAGCCGAGGCGGCGAAGCTCGCGCTTCGTACGCAGCAGATCGTAGGGTACGAGTCGGGCATCGCCAACACCGCCGACCCTCTCGCGGGGAGCTATTACGTCGAAAACCTCACCACCCAGCTGGAGGAACGCGCGCTCGAGCTGATCCTGAAAGTGGACGAGCTCGGAGGCTCGGAGAAGGCAATCGAGGCGGGATTCTTCCAGGAGGAGATCGCGCGCAGCGCCTATGAGTACCAGCTGCGCGTCGAGGCCGGCGAAACAGTGATCGTCGGCGTCA
This sequence comes from Gemmatimonadaceae bacterium, assembly GCA_017881545.1. Taxonomy (GTDB): domain Bacteria; phylum Gemmatimonadota; class Gemmatimonadetes; order Gemmatimonadales; family Gemmatimonadaceae; genus UBA4720. Next base: position 572 of record JADGQU010000154.1, on the reverse strand, counting down.
ACCGATTCGCGGACGAAGACGAGACGCCGTCCATTCCGGCTCCTGACTATTCATCTTTGGAAAAGGCGCAGGTGAAAAGCGTTAAAGCGCTGCGCAAAAGAAGAGATGCAGCAGAGGTCAAGCGAACGCTGGCTACGCTGCAGGCAGCATCGGCGAAGGACTCGAAGCAGCTGCACCTGATGCCCATCATTCTGGATGCAGTGCGCGCACGCGCTACGGTTGGAGAAATCTCGGAAACTTTGGCCGCGAACTGGGGTCTTTACCGGCCGTCGATGTAACGTCGAGATCGAAGTGGATCGAGATTCGATGCGGGGGAGAGGGGATGCAAGTTTTGAGTGGACAGTAAACAATCAGTCATAAGTGGGTCAGAGGTTAACAGTTGCTGCGCCCCACTGAAAACCACTGACGCACTCACGACTGACCGACTGTCTACTCAAAACTCGCATCCCCGGTAATCGTCCCCGTAACTGGTGTCCGCGCTTGAGCCTCCCTCGCGAGCAAACTAGCTTTCAGTTGTACCCGCAGTTCTCTCCTCGAACGAACATGCCCACATACGAGTTTCGTTGCCCTTC
>JADGQU010000153.1 GCA_017881545.1 Gemmatimonadaceae bacterium | reverse complement strand
AACTCGGGGTATTCGTTGGGAAAGACTGGGGGCTCCGACGTCCAGAAGGCATGGGTGGACTGAAGACGATGCATGGTGTCGGCTGAGCCCACTTCTCCGGATTGCACGACGAAGGCAATGAGGGCTGCGGCGATTGCGAGAAGGAAGAGCGGGTTGCGGAACCAGTGGCGAAGAGGAGAGGTCATTGTGCGCAAGGATCAAAACTGGATCGTTCGTGAATAAAGATCGAGCGGGAACAGATCCCTCCTTAGGGTAACGCGGTGGGCTGTGCTTTCGATCTTCAGCGGTCCAATCTGCTTGACGTCTTCCGATTCCTGTCTGCCCGCCTTCACGCGCCTGAGAATCGCGGCGACGCGCAGCACCAGCTCCTGCGGGCTGAACGGCTTGGTCAGATAGTCGTCGGCGCCCAGGGTAAGGCCCTTGATGCGGTCACTCTCTTCCCGGCGAGCCGTAAGCATCAGCACCGCTATGCGAGAGGTCGAGCTGTCGGAGCGGAGCTCCTCCATGACCTCGAGGCCCGAGAGGCCGGGAAGCATGAGGTCGAGGACGATTATCGATGGCTTGTCCCGTCGCGCGACGGCAAGCCCCTCGGGCCCGCTCGTCGCCGTCGATACCGAGTAGCCCGATTTGGCGAGGTGATACGCCACGAGGGCAACGATGTCGGGCTCGTCGTCAACGACAAGGACGCGCTCCGCGGCAACGCTCTGTTCGGTCACGCGTGGAAGTTGTCTGACCTCCCAACGTGGCGTCAACACGCTGCTTGTCACGAACATGTGACAATACCGTTGCACTCCCTCGTCCGCCGCCGCCCGGCTAGCTTTGCAATCCACCAATGAAATGGCATTCGAATAGATGACATTGCGAGCGCTTAGCTCTCTTCTTTTTCTGACCATGGCCTGTGCTCCCGCACAGCTGCCGCGTTCCTCCGAGCCGGTTGACCTGGTCATCGCCACCACCACTGACGTTCACGGGCGCGTCACGGCCTGGGATTACTACGCCAACAAAGTGGACCCGGTCCGCGGGCTGTCCCGAGCGGCCACGATCGTGGATTCGGTTCGTGCCGCCAATCCGGGTCGCGTCATCCTGCTCGATGCCGGGGATCTGCTCCAAGGAAATCCGCTGGCTTACGTGGCGGCCAGAGTCTCGCCGGATCGCACGAATCCCGTCGTCGCGGCGATGAACGCGATGCAGTACGACGCCTCCGCGATCGGGAACCATGAGTACAACTACGGCGTTCCCTATCTCGACTCAGCCGTACGGCAGGCGAAGTTCCCGTTTCTCTCGGCTAACACGTACCGCTTGGGCCCCGAGGGCGTGCACGCATATCGTCCGTGGACGATCGTCGAGCGCGCGGGACTGAAAATCGGGATCGTCGGCGCGACCACGCCCGGCGTCACGTTGTGGGATGCGGAGAATATCAGGGGCCGGTTGCGGTTCGGCGACATCGTTTCGGCTGTAAGGCAGGCTGTCCAGGAAGTCCGTACTGCCGGCGCGGACGTCGTGCTCGTGACCGTCCATTCTGGCCTCAATGAGCCGGCGAGCTACGACACCGTCACCACTGGCGTGCCGAGTGAAAATGTCGCGGCTCGAATCGCGGGGGAGGTGTCGGGAATCGATCTGGTGCTTTACGGCCACTCGCACAAAGAGAACCGCGGCACGACGATCGGCCAGACACTTCTCATTCAGCCCAAGAATTGGGCGACGAGTGTTGCTGTCGCCCACCTGGTGGTGTCGAGATCCGGCGGCCGGTGGATGGTCGGCGAAAAGCGGAGCGACATCGTCCAGGCAGCCGGCCACGCCGAGAACGCGGCGGTACTGGCCGCGACCGAGGCGATTCACCGCGAGACGGTCGCATACGTGACGACGCCCATCGGGTCCACGCCCGAGCGGTGGAGCGCCGACTCGGCGCGACTCAGGGACACGCCGCTCATTGACTTCATTCTCGAGACTGAGAGAAAGGCGGCTGGGAGCGATCTCGCGTCGACAGCGGCGTTCTCGACCGATGTCGTGATGGGCCCGGGTCCCATCACTATCGCGCAGACGGCTCAGCTCTATCCCTACGACAACACGCTCCGCGCGGTCAGGATCAGCGGGAAGCAGCTTCGCGACTATCTCGAGTTCAGCGGCAGATATTATCGGACACCCGCGTCACCGACTGCTCCACTCGAGACGGATCCGCAGGTCCCGGGCTACAACTTCGACATCGTGTCCGGCGTCGAATACGTGATTGATGTGTCGCGGCCGGTGGGATCGAGGATCACGCGACTCGACTACAAGGGTGTGCCGGTTCGCGACACTGACTCGCTCACGATGGCTCTCAACAACTACCGGCAGACGGGCGGTGGCGGCTACGCGATGCTGAGCGGCGCGCCGGTAGTCTATGACAGGCAGCAGGAAATCCGGCAGCTGTTGATCGACGAGGTGAAAGCGCGCGGAGCTGTAAGGCAAGCCGACTATTTCAAGCCGAATTGGAAGATGGTCAGGGGAAGCGTCGTGATCGGCGGTCCTAACGCGCTGGAAGGACGCATCGTCGACGTTATCCTTGTGGCTCCCGCTGTTGCACCGCTCGCACCAGCCAGCGTGAATGCGTCGCGGCCGCCGTTCCCAACGGGAACGCGCTTCCTCCGCATCATCGGAACCAACGATTTCCACGGTGCGCTCGAGCCCCGTCCGGATGCGAACGGTGTCCATCGTGGTGGCGCCGCCTACGTCGCTGCCGCTATCGACCGAGCCCGCAAGGAATGCGCTCCGCGCTGCGAGACGCTCCTGCTCGACGCGGGCGACATGTTCCAGGGCACGCCCGCGTCCAACCTCGCGTACGGCCGACCCGTGGTGGACTACTACAATAGGATGGGATACGCCGCCGCGGCGCTCGGTAACCACGAGTTCGATTGGGGAACCGATTCGCTCCGCGCCCGCATGCGGCAGGCGAAGTACGGAATCCTCGGCGCCAACGTCCGATACACCGACGGGCGCGATGTGAAATGGATTCGCAACGACACGATCGTTAAGCGCGGTGCTGCGAGAATAGGAATCATCGGAGTGTCTACCGTTTCGACTCCGACCACCACTCGCGCCGGCAATGTCGTCGGACTCCGCTTCGACGATCCGGCGCCGATCGTCGACAGCATTGGAACCGCGCTCAGAAAACGCGGCGCGAACTTTGTGGTCGTGATCGCTCACGCCGGGGCCAATTGCGGTAGAGATGGAGCGACTGAGTGCAGCGGAGAGATCATCAACCTCGCGCAGAAGCTTACGACCAAGGTCGACGCCATCGTGAGCGGACACTCCCACACGCTCATCAACACTGAAATCAAAGGCATTCCCATCGTGCAAGCACGCTCGAGCGGACGCGCCATTGACGTCCTCGATCTTCCGCTCGGCAGCAGCACTGGACTTCCGGTCAGGCACCAGGTGCGCGAGATCGCCGTGGACACGCTACAACCTGTCCCCGCGATTGACTCGATAGTTCGCAGGGCGGTGGAGCGAGTCGCCCCGCTCGTGAGCCGTCACGTCGCGACCATACCGGTCACGCTTGCGCGCTCGGGCCCCCAATATCCGCTCGGCAATCTCGTCGCCGACGCGCAACGCTGGGCGGCGAAGGGCGACGTCGCCATCATGAACAACGGTGGAATCCGCACCGAGCTTCGCGCGGGCGACGCGACGTACGGTTCGCTGTTCGAGATCCAGCCGTTCGGAAACATGCTGTACTCTCTAACAATGACCGGTTCCCAGCTGCGCGGATTGCTCGAAGCGATGCTCGGCAAGAATTCAGTAGACGATCACGTAAGCGGCCTGACCATCAAGTACGATCCGTCCCGGCCCAAGGGTGCGCGCATCGTCTCGGTGACGATGTTGGATGGTACTCCACTGTCCGATACGAAGACTTACAACGTCATCGTGAACGATTTTCTCGCGACTGGCGGAGAAGGCTACAACGCGGGCGGACGCGCCACTGTCTCGAAAGCGCTCAACATCGTGGATCTCGACGCGCTCATCGACTATCTCAAGACGCTCCCAACGCCGATTGCCGCTCCGACGGAAGTACGCATCGCTCCCATCACGCCGTGAGCGAGACCGTTCGCGTATACATCAACGCCCGGCCGATTGATGTCGATGCCGCGGCGACTGCCCTCGAGGCGGTCGAAGTGTGGGATGAAACCGAGGCCGTGGCGGTGCGGAGCGGCGAGCGGATGATCACCGACAGCCGCGGAATCGTGACGGCCAACAGCACACCCGTGCATAACGGCGCCATTTTTCGCATCGTTCGCGCTCGACAGATTGCCGGCGACGACACGGACTTCAACCCATAGTAATGCCACTTTCGATTTTCTCTAACAAGCTTCGCCAGCTCCCGAAGGCGGAGCTGCATTGCCATCTCGACGGCTCGCTTCGGCCGGCAACGCTCCTGGAGCTCGCGCGCGAACAGCGCGTCCAGCTGCCGAGGCACACGCCCGAGGACCTGGCGGATTTCATGAGGGTTGACGACGCCGAGACCCTCGACGATTACTTGCGGCGCTTCGACGTCACGATCTCCGTGATGCAGGATGAGGATGCGCTCGAGCGCATCGCCTACGAGCTGGCCGAAGATGCCGTCGAGGACGGTGTGCGCTACATCGAAGTCCGAAATGCGCCGCTCCTGAACGTTGTTCGGGGGCTCACCCTCGTGCAGGCGGTCGAGGCGCCGCTGCGGGGGCTTCGTCGGGCCGAGAAAGACTTCGACATCACGGCGCGGTTCATCATTTGCGCGCTCCGTCAATTGCCGCCCGAGAGCTCGCTCGAGATGGCGAGGCTGGCCGTCGAGTTCAGGAACGAGGGCGTGGTCGCGTTCGATCTGGCGGGGGGTGAGAAGGGAAACCCGGCGGCGCGCCACGTCGAGGCGTTCAGGTACGCGCGCGAGCACAATCTCGCGGTCACGGTTCACGCCGGCGAAGGCGATGGCGCCGAATCGGTGCGGGAGGCTGTGCACGTGTGCGGCGCGGACCGCATCGGACACGGCACGCGGCTAATCGAGGATCCGGAGCTGACTCAGTACGTCAACGACCGCCGGATTGCGCTCGAGGTCTGTCTCACCAGCAACGTGCAGACGCGCGTGGCCGAGTCCTACGCTGCGCATCCCTTTCGTGAGTACTTCGAGCGCGGCCTCAACGTCACGCTCAACACCGACAACCGCCTCATGAGCGCGACGACGCTCACGGACGAGTACGTCTTTGCGGCGGAGCACCTCGACCTCACCGTGGAAGAGCTCGCGGGCATTGCGCTCAATGGCTTTGAGAGCGCATTTCTTCCCTGGGAGGAGCGTCTCATGCTGATCGAGGAAGTGTCCGACAAGATCGAGCAGCTTATCGGACCCGAATCTTGAAAACCGAATACTCGACCAAGGCTGCCATCAAAGCGGCCGCGGCGATTCGCAAGCGCGCCGCCTCACAGCAGCCGAAAGTCGCGATCATTCTCGGCTCTGGGCTGGGCGGGCTCTCGAAATCCATTGGTGACGCCGTGCGCGTTCCATTCGGCGACATTCCCGGCTTCCCCGAAGTCACAGTCGCCGGACACGAAGGCGCCGTGATCGTAGGCACGCTGGGCGGCCGCGAGATCGTCGCACTGAGCGGGCGATTCCACATGTACGAGGGCCATCCCGCCGCGCTCGCTGCATTTCCGGTTCGCGTGTTCCACGCGCTGGGGGCCCAGGAGCTCTTCGTCTCGAATGCGGCCGGGGGAATCTCGTCGAAGCTGGCGGTCGGCGACCTGATGATGATCTCGGATCATCTCAATCTCATGGGCGCAAATCCGCTCGTCGGAGAGGAGCAGGAGGGAGAGCTCCGCTTTCCGGACATGACTGATGCTTACAATCCCGGATTGCGATGGCTGCTGCGCACGACGGCGGAAAAACTCGGCATTACCCTGCGTGAAGGAGTGTATGCGGGATTGCTGGGCCCTTCGTACGAGACGCCGAGCGAAGTAAAGATGTTGAGGCTGCTGGGCGCCGACGCGGTCGGAATGTCAACGGTGCCTGAGGTGATCGTCGCCAGAGCGCTGGGTATGAGGGTCGCGGGAGTCAGCTGCATCACCAACGCCGCCGCCGGAGTAACGGGTGCAGCGCTCACGCACGCGGAAGTATTGGAAACGACCAATCGCGTTAGCGCGTCCTTCGAGCGGCTTGTGACTGAGTTCCTCGCGCGCTCGGCCGCACCTCAGTTGGTGATGACGAGATAGCC
>JADGQU010000152.1 GCA_017881545.1 Gemmatimonadaceae bacterium | reverse complement strand
CGCACCACCAAGGGATGGCGCTACGGCATCGAAGGACGCTCGTCGCACGGCGCGGGTCACAAGCTCTGTTCCCCTGGCTTTTACAGCGCGCTTCCGCTTCCCACCGGTGACGTGCCACATTGTGCTGTCGACCAGACGCTTTGCGATGGCGGGACGAATGCCACGATGGTCGAGCAGTGCTACTGGCAGGCCCTGACCGGCGTGCGTCACTGGCTGGAAGGGCAGACCGATATGGTCGAGACATTGGCTGGGCGAATCATCGCCTCCCGCCAGCGGCTCGAGAGCGCGAAGAGAAAAGCGCGCCCGTTTGCGCCCGTGTTGAGCGACGTCTTCGGCCTGGCCTCGCAGAGCGGCGTGCCTCCCGAGCTGATGCTGGCGCCGGGACAACAGACCACACTGCGCAGTCAGCTGGCGAAGGCAATCGGCTACCTCAATCGCTTCAGCGGAGGTGCGTTTCTCATCGCCGCTGCCGATCTCCTCGGATCGACAAGCGTGACGGAGGCAACTAACGACTTCGACAAAGGGTTCTTCCACACCAAGAGCAATCGCGACTCGCGAACCCTCTCCGTCGGCGGGATCTGCGAGGATGCCATCGCCGGAGTGATGTCGGGCGTCTCGTCGTTCGGCATGCACATCGGCGTCGGCTCGTCGTACGCCGCATTCCTGGCCCCACTCGGCCACATCGCCTCCAGACTTCACGCCATCGGCAATCAAGCGCGTCACGAGAGGAGCGGAGAAGCAGCGCGACCAATGATCCTGATTTGCGCTCATGCCGGATTGGCAACCGGCGAGGATGGCCCGACGCACGCCGACCCGCAGCCGCTGCAGCTTCTGCAGGAGAATTTCCCCAACGGAGCCCTGATCACGCTGACGCCGTGGGACGCGGCGGAGATCTGGCCGCTTTTCACAGCAGCGATGATGCGCCGGCCCTCGGTGATCGCGCCGTTCGTGACGCGCCCGACACAAACTGTCCTCGACCGCCAGGCGCTGCGACTGGCTCCGGCAAGCGATGCGGTGCAGGGTCTTTACAAACTGCGATCCGCGAGCGGGCAACCCGACGGAACCATCGTCCTGCAGGAGTCGGGGGTTACGTACACATTCCTGACCGAGGCCCTTCCGCTCCTCGATGCAGCGGGGATCGATCTCGACGTCTTCTACGTGGCCAGCGTGGAGCTCTTCGACTCGTTGACACCCGAGGAGCGATCATCGATTTTCCCCGAGTCGAGTGCCGCGCGGGCCATGGCCATCACCGGATTCACCCTTCCAACCACCTATCGATGGATTCGTTCCGATCTCGGGCGAACCATGACCATGCATCCCTTCATGCGTGGTCGCTATCCGGGAAGCGGTTCGGCGCGCGCGGTGATCGCCGAAGCGGGACTGGACGGCGAGAGTCAGTTCCGGCGTATCTCCGAATATGTGCAGGCGTTGCGACACGCTGTGGCCCCCGCGGTGACCCTGCCCTGGGCGTTGTGGTTGAATCCCCATCGCTGAGCCGCGTCACCGGCACGAGTGGTCTTGACCAGGAAGAATGCGTTGCAGGTGAGTCGCATTACAAACCAGAAACTAGAAACCAGAAACCAGAAGAAGGCCGTTCTGGTTTCTGGTTTCTGGTTTCTGGTTTCCGGTGCCCGCGTTACATTGAAATGGAACCCTTGCGGAACGCGCTTTTCCCGATCCACGCGTTGACCAGAACCGGTCGCCCGCCCGCGGCCATGCGCTTTGCCTGCTGCAGCGTCTCGTCGACCTTCTCCGGATCCTTCAGCAGCAGACCGCATCCGCCGAGGCCCTCGGCCGCGAGGTGATAGTCGGTTCTGGCGAGCATGCAACCGGTGTCGTCGCCGAGGATGTCGATCTGCTCGCGATAGATCTGCGTCCAGCAACCGTCGTTCGCCACGACGGCGATCACAGGAATTCGATGCCGCGCGAACGTATCGAATTCCGCGAGTGAGAATCCGAGTGCGCCATCACCGTACAGGACCCATCGCTCATCGTCCGGTCGCGACACGGCCGCTCCAATGGCGAAACCGGCACCGACGCCGAGCGTGCCAAATGGACCGGGATCGAGCCACGAGAGCGGCGCGCGCGGACGAACGATGTACGACGCGGTGGAGACGAAGTCGCCGCCATCAGCAACGATGATGCTCTTCGGCGCGATGGCGCGCTCGATGGCCTGACACAACGCCAGCGGATTCAGGTACTCGGCCGGCTCGTTCGCCGAGGCAACGATCTCCCGTTCCCGCTCCTCATCGGCGGCTCGCAACACGCGTATCCACTCATCGCGGTTCATGCCCTGGACAGCAGGCGCGAGCCGGACCAGGAAAGCGCCCGGATCGACGTTCAGCGCGAAATCCGGTTTGCGATTCTTCTTCAGATCCTCGGCGCTGCGGTTCGCGGAGATGAAGACAGCATCTCGCGCGATGTCGCGTCCGTAATTCAGCCGGAAATCGGCCGGCAGGCCGGCGAGAATCACGAGATCGGCCCGACGAAGCGCTTCCTTGCGCCGGTGCCGCATCTGCAGACGATGAGCCGTGCCGAGGAGTCCCCGGCTCATTCCTGACAGGTAGACCGGAATACCGAGGAGATCGATCGCCTGTGCCACCTTCGGCGACGAAGCCTGACTACCCACCACCAACACCGGTCGCTGAGCTTTGGCCATCCGCGCCGCGACCTTTCGAAGCGCGGTGTCGCTCGGTTCCTCGATGGTCACGACGCGCGGTGCCGGTATATCGGCTGGAGCATCGAACTGCCGCCGGAGGTAGCGGCGGACGTACCACTGCTGAAGAGGATTCCCGCTCCCCGCCTTGTCGAACCACTGGCGTACGGTCTTCTCGTCGTAGAGAAGATCGACCGGCAATTCGAGAAAGACCGGACCGGGCACTCCCTCCTGTGAGCGTTCGAATGCCGTGGTCAGGAGCTGCGGGATGTCGCACACGCGTGTGGCGACCGCGCTCCACTTCATCTGGCTTCGCACAAGCGCCATCTGATCGATGTCCTGCAGTGAGCCGCGGCCCTTGAGAATGCCAGCTGTTGCACCGCCGAGGACGACGACGGGCGACTGCGCCAGACGCGCATTCGTCACGGCTGTCATGGTGTTGGTCACGCCGGGTCCCGCCGTCACTGCGGCAACGCCGGGGATACCGGTGAGGCGCGACACGGCATCCGCTGCGAAAACCGCTGTCGCTTCGTGACGGGTATCGATGACCCGGATGCCACGCCTCTGGCAACCTACCAGGATCGGGGCAATGTGACCACCGCACAGCGTGAAGAGCGTTCGCACGCCATGGCCGGCCAGAACGTCGGCAACAAGCTCGCCTCCGTTCATGCTCCGGCCATTTGTGCTTTCGCTTCGGCCACCAGGGCCCGCCGCAACACTTTCCCGACCAGAGTCTTCGGAAGGTCCTTCCGGAACTCGATACGGGCCGGAATCTTATACGGCGCAAGCTTGTCGCGGCAGAAGTCACGCAGGTCCGACTCGGTGAGCGGCGCATCACCACGCGGAACCACCCACGCCATCACCACTTCTCCTTTTCGCGCGTCAGGCACGCCTGCCACTCCGACTTCCGCGATGTTCGGATGCGTGGCAATCACCTCTTCGATCTCGCGCGGCCACACCTGATAGCCGCTGGTCTTGATGAGGTCCTTCTTGCGATCGACGATGAAAAGGTAACCATCCTGGTCGAGATAGCCGAGATCACCGGTAACGAGCGAGAGCGATCCGTCAGCGCCGCGGCGCAGCACGGCCTCTGTCTCCTGCGGATTGTTCCAGTAGCGCCTCATCAGTTGTCGCGCACGGATGACGATCTCGCCCGTCTGGCCGAGCGGGAGCTCGCGCGCCGCGTCATCCGCATCGACGATGCGTACGTCCACATCGGGAAGCGGCATCCCTACCGAGCCGATCTTGTTCGGCCCCCGATACGGATTGATGCACAGGGCCAGTGTCGCTTCCGTGAGCGAGTACCCCTCGATGATCCGCCCACCGGTGATCTCCTCGAATCGCTTCTTCGTTTCAGCGAGCAGTGGTGCCGCGCCGGAGAACGAGGCTTTGATCGATGTGAAGTCGGCCTTCTTCGCCGCGACCTTCGGATGGGCCAGCATGGCGATGAACAATGCCGGCACACCGCAGAACACCGACGGCTTGTCGCGTTCGATGGTGGCGACCAGATCAGCAATGTCTCGCGGATTCGGCACGAGAATGAGAGGCACGCGTGCCAGCATCGACGCGGGAAGAACACCGGCCGCACCATAGCTGTGGAAGAGCGGGAGCGGCAGCATGATGGCGTCGCCGTCCTGCAGCGGCTCGTGCAGCCATGTGGAAATCTGAGTGCCGGTAATCACCAGGCTGCGGTGATCGCTGACTGCTCCCTTCGGCGTCCCCGTGGTCCCGCCGCTCATCAGAATCAGGGCGTCGTCAGCCGGCCTGGCCTGCGAGGGAAACGGACCTCGCCGTTCACCCTCGCGAATCAGATCGGCCAGCCAGAGATCGTCGGGAGCGATGGCAATGCGATGACCGCTCTTCTTTTCCTTGAAGAGCGTAAAGAGAACCCGCAGCGCCGGCGGAAAGTATTCCTTGATGCTCGTGGCCATGACCCGCTTCACGCCCGCGGCGCGCTGGAGACGTTTGACGCGCTCGTAGAACGGAGTCAGCGTGACGATGGTCTCCGGCTGGCTCGCTGCCAGCGATTCCTCGAGCTCGCGATCGGTGTAGATCGGATTCTGCGGCGCGACGATGGCGCCGATTTTCCACGCTGCAAACTGGCAGATGATGAATTGCGGCGTGTTCGGCAGAACGAGCGCCACCCGATCGCCAGACTTGACGCCCAGGCGCGCGAACGAATGCGCGAGCGCGTCACTGGCCCGATCGATCGCCGTCACGGAGATCCTGCGTCCCTTGAAGAGAAGGGCCACGGCTGCCGGTTCCTGCTCCACGCGCTCGCGCAGGACATCGACCAGCGTCTTCTCCGGGTAAGAGCCCAGGGAGCGCGGAATGCCGGGATCGTAGTGCTCGAGCCACGGTGCACTCATGACGGACCTCCAAAGGAGTTGTACATCGAGCCGCCACCGATGTCACGTCGAGAGGAGTCACCTGGCTCGGTGATCTGCGTCCTCGCGCTGCCTGGGGCGTCGAGCCGAATCGGGAGCACAGCTGCTCCACTTCGCTCCGCCCCAATGGGTAACGAGCCGCCTCTACTCAGACCGCGAGGGCGCAATGCGCGCTGGCCCCGAACATCGTCCTGTGATGATACGCACACCTGGCTCCGACGAGGAGGGGCCATCATGCGCCTTCCTTTCCAATGCGTCCGCCAGCGCTGTGAAGCCTGGTTCAGGAGAATCGGTTGATGCGCATCTCGAGATTCGCTGCGAGAGCCGTTGCCTCCTTCATCGGCATCAGCCTCGTGTCCCTCGGGCTCTCCACGCCAGCTCAGGCGCAAGACCCTGACTCCTCGGCAGCGACGAACGTTGCGTTGGGAACGACTCCGCTCTCGGTGGCCATCGGCGGCTTCAACGGCGATGGGCGGATCGCCTTCGCCGTGGCGAACAACGGAGAAAGCACGCGGTCAGCCCGCCAGCGCCGGGACGGAGGCAGAGATGCGGTTTTCTCTTCAGTCGCGGTCCGCGAGTGAACGGCTCTGGTCGCGCGGTGGAACGCGGGCGTGTTTTCTTCGACCGCGAAACAGATCGAGGAGAAGTCCCATGAAGACAACATGCTGCGGCTTGATGTTATGCGTATTGCTCGTGTTGTTAGGAGCAGTTCCTGCGGGAGCACAGAACTTGCTGACGAACGGTTCATTCGACGGTTCTCTCGCTGGCTGGGACGTATTCTCTACAGCGACGTATTCGTCTCTGGATGCCGCGAACGATCCGACGTCGGGATCAATGCACGTTGTCGCCACCGTTTCGACGACCTCGCCCGGATCCTACGAGGCGGCGCACTTGCGCTTCCCCATCACGGGAGGGACATCGTATTTTTTCTCCGCAAAAGTGCTGTCGCAAGGTGGCTTCGCTGCAGTTTCAGTCATCTGGCTCGACTCTGCAGGGAATCTCGCCGCGAACTATCGTGACGACGCCGTTTGGTCGAGCGGCGGAGCGCAGTGGGTAGCGAACACGAGGATCGTTACCGCACCAGCGAATGCGACGATTGCACAGATAGCGGCGGTTTTTGACAACCACACTGCCGTCGATGCCAATTGCGACGACATTGTATTCACCGCCGTGCCAACCGTTGTGGGCGTGGTGGCCGTCACT
>JADGQU010000151.1 GCA_017881545.1 Gemmatimonadaceae bacterium | reverse complement strand
TGGTGGAGATCTACTTCGCTGAGTTTCAGAAGGCGCTCGAGAGACTTCATCCCGAGAAGCAAACGCCGGGCGTAGGACCGTCTGGTGATTTCGAGGGCGAGCTCAATCGAAGTCTCGATGCGCTCTTCGGTCCGATAGGGAAGCGCTAGCATGTCAGTCGTCAACTACGGCACGCGCGAGATAACGTGCAAGATCGTCTACTACGGGCCGGGTAGATCGGGAAAGACGACCAACCTCCAGCACATCTACTCTCAGCTGCCGGAAGAGAGGAAGGGAAAGATGGTCTCTCTCGCCACCGACACCGATCGCACCCTGTTCTTCGATTTTCTTCCCCTCGATCTCGGCACCATCTCCGGATTCGCGACGCGGTTTCAGCTCTATACCGTTCCCGGGCAGGTGTACTACGCCGCCACACGCAAGCTGGTGTTGCAGGGAGTGGACGGAGTCGTGTTCGTTGCCGACAGCCAGTCGCGCCAGCTCGCCGAGAACATCGAGAGCCTGCAGGACCTGCACGCGAATCTGGCCGACGAGGGTCTCGATCCGCGTACGCTGCCACTCGTGATGCAATACAACAAGCGCGATTTGCCGGTGGGCGAGATCAGCACGATCGAAGATCTGGACGAGACACTCAATTTTCGGGACGTGCCGTATTTCCGGGCGACGGCCGTCACCGGCGGCGGCGTATTCGAGACACTCCGCAGCATCGCATCGCTCGTGTTGTCGCGTCTGAGCGCTCCCGCCGCCAAGGAATCCTGAATTCGTGGCGAACGAGTCGAAGAAGAGCGAGGAAGAGGAAAGCGGTGAATTCGCCGACTTCATGGCTGACATCAGCCAGGAGATCGCGCAGCGCGTGGAATCGCTAGGTACCAAGCCGAAGGCCGTCGACGCGAAGCCGAAATCCATCGAGCCCAAAGCGAAGGCGGTCCCCGAGGAGAGGAAAAAAACTCCCGCTCTGGTCGACACAGGCGTCATCGCCGAGTGGCCCAACATCGCCGACCGAATGATCGAGGAAGTGCGCTGATGGCCATCAAGGGTAGCCTCAAGGAGGCGAGCCTCCCCGACGTCCTCCAGCTGCTCTCGATGGGAAAGAAGTCCGGCTGCCTCGGGCTCTCCTTCCATGACAGCTTCGGGCAGATCTACTTCGACGGCGGGCGCATCTGTCATGCCTCGATCGTGAACCGTCCGCTCGATACCGAGAACTCCGTCTACACCCTGTTCACCTGGACGAGCGGTACTTTCAACTTCGAGCCGGGCGTCGAGCCGGAAGATGGCGCCGAGCGCGTCTCGGTCGATCCGCAGTCGCTGCTGCTGGAAGGCGCGCGAAGAGTGGACGAGTGGTCCCTCATCGAGAAGAAAATCCCGAGCTTCGATGTAGTGTTCAGCCTGGACCGTCCGCGCCTGATGATGAACAGGGATCCACTTTCCCCCGAGCAGGAGGCGTTGCTTCCCATCATCGACGGACACCGCGACATCAATGGATTGATTCGCGACTCCGGGCTCGGCGAGTTCGAGGTCGGGAAGGCGCTGTACGGATTGCTGAACGCATCCTTCCTTCTTCCGGTCGGCCGCAAGAGAACCACGCCGACGCTACCCCGGAACGCGAGTCCTCTCGAGCGTCGCGAGCTCGCGAGCGCCTTGTACAGAGCGGGAATGCACGACGAAGCGCTGCGCGAATTCCGCGCTCTCGTCGAGGAAGCCGCCGACCCGGTGGCGTCTTTCCACGTAGGCCTCATCGCGCTTCGGCAGAAGGAATGGGCCGGCGCCGTGAATGCATTCATGACGGCCGCGCCCAACGCGCCGAGCAAGGTGTCGCTGCTCCATAACCTGGCGCTCGCCTATGAGCAGCTCGGGCAGCTCGAGAAGGCCAGACTGGTGATCGACCGGGCGCTGGGCGCCGGAGGAAGCACGGATCCGCTCATCCAGCTGCAGGCGGCGGTCGTCTCGATGCGCCTGGGAGACTTTCAGGCGGCGAAGGTGCGGCTGAGTGAATCGCGCAGTCTCTGGACGACGAATCCGCCGCCCGCCGTGTGGTTTCACTACGCCGCGAAGGTGGCCGCCATGACGGACGACCCTGACCGCGAGCTGCTGCTGCTCGCCGCCGCAACCGAGACGCATCCCGAGTCGGCGGTGTTGCTGAACAATCTCGCCGCTGCCCACCTCAGGCGCGAAGACTACGAGAGCGCCAAGGACGCCGCCGAAAAGGGAGTCGCGCTGGCGCCAGAGGTGTCTCAGCTCCGTCGCAATCTGGCAGCGGCGCTCGAAGGAATCTCCCGCACCGATCGGACGACCCAGACATCGAGCCGCTCCTGACGGGGCGCGCGGAGTTGATGCATGGAGACGACGCCGGTTTCCAGGCGCTGATCGAGAAAATCACGCGCGATCGGGGGTTTCGCTGCTCCAGCTACAAGGACAAGTGTCTGCGCCGGCGCATCGGGGTCCGAATGCGAGCGAAACACACGGTGACGGCCGGCGAGTACTCGGCGACCCTGGACACCGATCCCAAGGAATACGACCGGCTGATTCGATCCTTGACCGTCAACGTGACGAAGTTTTTCCGGAACTGGGACACGTATTCGGTGATCGAGAGCACAGTCGTTCCGGCGCTGTGGGAGCGGCGGGAGCCGGAGACGCGCATCTGGAGCGCCGGGTGTTCGTCGGGCGAAGAGCCCTATTCAGTCGGCATCCTCATGCACAAGCACGCCGCCGAGCGACGGGAGAGCGCGCGGCTCGACACGATCAGGATCATCGGCACCGACATCGACCGGGATTGTCTCGGAGAGGCGGAGCGCGCGTTCTACGCCGACACCGCGCTTGGAGATACGCCGCCGGCGCTCCGCGAGCGATACTTCCCGCGGATCGCCGGACTTCACGGGATGCTGCCCGAAGTCAGGCGGCTGGCGAGCTTCGAGTGCAACGACCTTCTCGCCCACAAGCCTCCGATGGAGGACATCCATCTCATCCTCTGCCGGAACGTGATCATCTATTTCGAGCGTGAGGCGCAGGACGCGCTGTTCTTCGATTTTCATCGCGCGCTCGCTCCGGGCGGCTTTCTCGTTCTCGGCAAGGTCGAGACGCTGCTCGGCGAAGCGCGATCTCTGTTTTCGCCGGTGAATGCGCGCGAGCGCATCTTCCGGAAGATCTAGCCCGTTACGCGTGACTGAGACGAGCGACAAAGCCGCGACCGTGCTGGTCGTCGATGACAGCGCGTTCATGCGCAAGCTGATCGCTGAAATGGTCGAGTCGAGCGGCGCGTTTCGCGTCATCGGCACCGCCAGCGATGGAATCGAGGCGCTCCAGAAGGTGCGCTCCCTCAAGCCCGACATCGTGACACTCGACATCGAGATGCCACGCCTGAATGGATTGCAGGCGCTCGAGCAGATCATGGCCGAGATGCCACGGCCGGTGGTGATGCTCAGTGCCGCGGGCTCAGATCTGGGAAACGAGATGACGTTGCGCGCGCTCGAACGGGGCGCCCTCGAGTTCGTGAGAAAGCCCTCCGGGCCCGTCAGCATCGATCTCTCGACCGTGCGCGCGCAGCTGATGTCGGCGCTGGAAGCCGCGCGCGCGATGAACATGGGCGGAGTGCGGGTGCCGGCACACCCCGCGTCGTCGGTCGCCGAGGCCGCGGCAAAAAAATCACCCGGTGCGGCGACGAAAGTGGTGGCGATCGCGTCGTCCACGGGCGGACCTCGCGCACTGGCCGAGATCATACCGAATCTTCCCGAGGATCTCGGCGCCGCGGTGGTGATCGTTCAGCACATGCCGGGCGAATTCACCAAGCTCCTCGCCGAGCGGCTCGGTACGATCAGCCCGCTCTGGGTCGCGGAGGCGATGGACGGCAAGCTGCTCCGCGAGAATCGCGTCTACCTGGCGCCGGGTGGATATCACATGACCTTGACAGGTGAGCCCGGTAACGCGTCGATCCGGTTGGACGAGTCAGCAACGATGTGGGGGGTCAGGCCCGCGGCTGATCCGCTCTTCTTCTCCGTGGCTGAGACATTCGGGCGCGCTGCGGTCGGTGTCGTGCTCACGGGAATGGGCCGGGACGGCGCGGAAGGACTGCGGCGAATTCGGGAGGCGGGGGGACGGGCCATCGTACAGGATCGCGAGAGCTCGATCATTTACGGAATGCCGCAGGCGGCGCTGGCGGCAGCGGGCGCGGATAGGATCGCGGCGATGACCGACATAGCGCCATTGATCAGCGATCTGTGCAAGGCCGGCGCGAGGGGCATTGGAGAATGAGGAATCGTCGCGTATCGTTCGCTGAGCCGTCCGGGAAGCGCACTCCATTCGCCCTCGCGCACTCGATCGTCCATCGCTCACTACTCACAGGACAACGCAGAATGAACGACGAGGGGAATCACGATGCGTAGGGTGCTGGTAACGGGTGCGGCCGGATTCATCGGCGCCAACTTCGTCCACTATTGGGCCGAGCATCACACCGGCGACACGATCGTCGGGCTCGATGCGCTGACGTACGCGGGCAACCTCGCGAGCCTCGAGTCCCTGGCGAAGAACGAGCGGTTCACGTTCATAAAGGGCGATATCCGCGATGGCGACGCCATGCAGGACATCATCAAGCGCGAGGGAATCGACACCATCGTTCATTTCGCTGCCGAATCGCACGTGGATCGGTCAATCCATGGTCCGGATCCTTTCATCGACACCAACATCAGGGGTACGCACGAGCTGCTGAAGGCCGCGCGCGCGGCCTGGACCGAGGACTGGTCAGGAGGCGCTCGCCGGTTCCACCACATCTCGACCGACGAGGTCTACGGTAGCCTGGGTCCGACCGCGCCCGCGTTCACCGAGGATTCGGCGTACGCTCCCAATTCTCCGTACGCGGCGAGCAAGGCCGGAGCTGACCACCTCGTTCGCGCCTACCATCACACGTACGGCTTGCCCGTCACGACGACGAACTCCTCCAACAACTACGGGCCCTATCACTTTCCGGAGAAGCTGATTCCGCTCGCGATCGTGAACGCGCTCGACGGGAAGCCGCTGCCGGTGTACGGGGACGGGCTCCAGATTCGCGACTGGCTCTATGTGCGCGATCACTGCCGCGGAATCGAGCGCGTGCTGGAGAAGGGCAGGGTGGGGGAGACGTACAACCTCGGCGGCAATTCGGAGCGCAAGAATCTCGACGTCGTGAAGGCGATCTGTGCAAGCATCAACAAGATTTTCGGCGCGGACGAGAAGATTCGGGAGCGTTTTCCCAAGTGCCCGGCCGCACTCGGCGGCGATACGGCCGAGCTCATCACTTTCGTGAAGGATCGTCCGGGACACGACCGGCGCTACGCGATCGACGCGATGAAGGCGACGCTGGAGACCGGCTACGGGCCGTCCGAATCGTTCGACACGGGGCTGTTGAAGACCATCAAGTGGTACATTGCAAACGAGCAGTGGTGGCGCTCCGTCATGGATGGGAGCTACCGCGACTGGGTCGAGCTCCACTACAAAGACGGGCGGCGGACGGCGAAGTAGTATTCGTTAGAGTCGGCCAGACGGCACAGTCTGGGTTGACACGCATTTCATCCAGACCTACACTACGTCGCTTATGGCCAAAACCGATCTTGCCAGCGGTCCCCGAGCGGGGCGCGATTCTGGTCCGCGCCGCTCATGGGTCTATTGGACAGTTGCCACACTAGTGTTGCTCGCCGGCTTCGCGGATCTCGCGCGCGGTGGCGAGACGCTCGCTCCGATCCTGCTTGTGATCGGGTACTGCGTGCTGATTCCGCTAGCCATTCTTCGGTGAGGGTGGGCTCGGTTTCTGCAACCGGGCGAGTAGCTCAGTTGGTTAGAGCGCCTGCCTTACACGCAGGATGTCGGGGGTTCGAGTCCCTCCTCGCCCATTAGAAGGAAACGAGTGGACCCACGGCCTGGGATGTGGGTAAGAATGTTTACCGTCTTGGAGGTTAAACCATTGAAGGCAAGCTTACGTAATTCGAGCCTGGTTCTCACGTCACTCGTGGTAGTTGCGGCATCTCCTTTGCTCGCCCAAAGCGGTAAGACGGGCGAGAGGGTGATGATCCCTACGCTTCAGAGCGCAGACCCGGCGGTCAAGGATCTGGGGGTCCAGGCCGCGGAAGCTATTCGGAACCAGCTTACGAAGCAGCCCGAACGTGGGCCTTGCAACCGATCTCTCACCCACCAGCAGGCTGGGCTCAGATTGTGCATCGGGGCATTGCCAGTCTTGCCGTACAGGGGCTGCCTCACCCGCCGACCATACCCTCACCTAGACCTGCCCAGACGAGCAGTGAAAGGAAGCCGGGAATC
>JADGQU010000020.1 GCA_017881545.1 Gemmatimonadaceae bacterium | reverse complement strand
GGTCAGGTGCGCGCGTGGAACATGACGCCAGCGGATATCGTCGCGGAGCGTCCGCCGCCACCGCCATTGACGGGCTCGCAGCAGATGAAAGACGAGACGGCCGAAGTCAGGCGAACGGTCGACCACCTCACGGATGCGCAGCTGGCGATCGCCCAGAAGTGGAACGACGGTGCGGGAACGTATTCGCCACCGGGCCACTGGAATGATGTCGCGCTGGAGTACGTGCGGGATGCAAAAATGAGCGAAGTGCGGGCAGCACGGGTTTTCGCCATGTTGAACATGGCGATGCACGATGCAGGTGTGGGTTGCTGGGAAGCCAAATACCATTATTTCAATCCGCGCCCTTCGCAGCTGGATCCAAGCATCAAGACAAAAATCGGAATTCCCAATTTTCCGTCATACACGTCCGGCCACTCAACCTTCTCGGCGGCCGCGGCGGGGGTCCTGTCGTACGTGTTTCCCGACGGCTCCGCCAGCTTTGCCGCGATGCGCGACGAGGCAGGGATATCGAGGCTGTACGGCGGCATTCACTACCGTAGCGACATCGATGCCGGCAAAGCACATGGGCAGCGGATTGCCGGCTACACGCTGAGGTTTGCCCAAGGAGACGGAGCGCCGTAGTTCGAAGACCCCTCAGTAACTGCTAGGCCAAATTCTCCGACTCTGCTGACTGAGCAACAACGGCCGCTTCCGACTTCCTGCCATCGTCGGTCCCAAGGCTGAGCACAATCGTTCCCAACACCAGGGCAGCCGACGTGAACATCGGAACGGTTTTCCCGAAATGATCGTAGGAGAATCCGGCCCAGAGTGGAATGACTATCCGCGACAGCCCGCCGAACGTCTGCTGCACTCCCATGTAAAGTCCGCGCTCCCTGCTCGAGATCACGCGCGACAACATCGACGTCACGCACGGGAAGGTGAAGGCGGTGCCAAGCGGGATGAGGGCAACCACGATCGCCAGCGTGAAATAGCCACGCGCCAGCGGAAGTGTCGCCAATCCCGTCGCGAGGAGTGCCAGGCCGATGCGTGAGAGCCGAGCTTCACCGTATCGCTCGACCATCCGACCAAGGATTCCCGCGCGGGTCACGACGGCGATAAAGCCCACGTAGGTGTAGAAGATCCAGATCCTGTCCTTCCCGACGCCGAATCGATCGGCAAGAAAGAGAGCGAGAATCGCCATGAGCGCCGAGAACGCACCCATCGCGATCGCGTAAATCCAGATCAGGCGCGGAGCAGCCTCGCCGGGGTGAGCGATCACGTAACCGATTACGGTTCTGGATGCGCGTGGCTTTTTGTCGTGCGCCTCGGTCATGTCGCGCGATTCGCGCAGATACTTCCACGCAAAGAAAATGTTCACGAGGCACAAGCTCGCGGCGGCGAGACCAGGTCCGCTGCGGCCGAATCTGAGAGCCACTCCTCCAAGTGCGGGCCCGATCGCAACTCCGACGTTCGTCGCAGCGGAAAGCCAGCCGAGCGCCTTTGCGCGATTATCGGGCTCGACGGAGTCCGCGACGTACGCCTGAATGACCCCGACCGTTCCACCGCCCGCACCTTGAACGAGGCGGGAGAGCAACAAGAGCCAGAGAGATGTCGCGAATGCGAAGACCACATAAGCGATACATGCAGCCGTGAGTCCGACGAGCAGCGCAGGCCGCCTGCCGTATCGGTCGGAGAATCTTCCCCACAGCGGAGCGCTGAGCAATTGGGCGGTCGTGAACGCAATTGCGAGGATGACGACGATGAGCGCGCTGCCCCCCAACTCGCGCGCATAGAACGGCATCAGCGGGATGATCATCAACAATCCCACCATGTCCACGAGGGCCGTGATTATCAGCACGAACAACTTGCCGTTCGCGACCTTCGACATCCGCCCGCCGACTTTTCCCCGCAGAGGCGACAACTAGGCCTCCACCTTGCCCAGCGCAGCAGGGGGAACCGCTCTGCCGACCACGCCGGCGAGTGCGATGATCACGAGCGCGTATGGAATCATCTCGATGAACTGCGACGGAATTGCGTGACTCCCCTGGAGCTGTATCTGGAGCGTCTCGGCGGCCGCGAACAACAGACACGCGAGTGCAGCCCGAATGGGATCCCATCGTCCGAAGATCACCGCTGAAATCGCGATGAATCCGCGACCCGCTGTCATCTGGTCCGTGAACTGATGCTGATCGAGCGCGAGATAAACACCGCCCAGCGCAGCCAGCATCCCCGATAGCGCCACCGCGGCGTAGCGGACGCGCTTGACGCTCACTCCGACGCTCTCGGCCGCGTCGGGATGCTCGCCCACAGCCCGCACGCGCAAGCCGAATGGCGTCTTGTAGATCACGAACGCCATCACCGGCGCGACAATGAGTCCGAGCCAGAGCAGAGGATTGTCGAAGCCCGCCGCGTTGATATTCCCGCCGAAACCGGCCACACGCGGCGAATTGGACGAGCTCGCGAAAAACAGCTTGAGAAAGAATCGCGTCACGCCGATCGCGAGCAGATTGATTGCGACACCGACGACAACCTGATCAGCGCGATATCGGATCGTGGCGACGGCGTGAATGAGCGAGAAGATCAATCCGCCCAATATCCCGCAGAGGACGCCGACCCACGGACTTCCCGAGTAGTTGGTGCCGAGCACGGCAGCGAACGCGCCGCTCAGCATGAATCCTTCCAGCGTGAGGCTGACGATGCCGGCGCGCTCCGCCACCACTCCGCCGCTCGCGGCGAAGAGATATGGAACGGCGATCCGGATCATCTGAGTGCCAAATGAGATCGGGTTCACGCGTCGCTCCGTTTGCGGGCGTCGCGCAGGATTCGTCTCACTTCAGGCACGGCCGTGGCCACGGCGATGATGACGACGCCCTGGAGGACGTCCATCATCTGCTTCGGCACGAAGGCATGTATTGCAAGGCCCCCTTGGGAGAGGGTCGCGAAGAAAAAGGCCGCGATAATGACGCCGAACGGATGGTTTCGGCCAACCAGCGCGACTGCGATTCCGAGAAAACCCGCGCCGCTGGCGAAGCCATCCTCGTAGTAATGCTTGTAGCCGAGGACGTAGTTGATCCCGCCCATACCCGCGATCACGCCGGAAAACGTGAGTGCCCGCATCCATACGCGCCCGACGCTGATGCCGCCGTACTCCGCCGCCTGCGGCTGGAGTCCAACCGCCCGAAGGTCGTAGCCGCCGCGCGTGCGAAAGAGATAGAACCACACCGCTGACGCGATCAGCACCGCGACGATCAGCGCGAGATTTGCGGCCGATCCGTGAAAGCGCGAGTCGATGTCGGCGAGCCTGGGAAGCACACCGGCGTGGATCTCCGGAGTGTGCAACGTCTCCGGAACGTGAAGATGTCCGGCGATGAACCAGTTGAGCAGCGCCAGCACGATGAAGTTGAGCATGATCGTGACGATGACTTCGTGCGCGCCGAATCTGGTCTTGAGATAGGCTGGAACCGATCCGACGACTCCGCCCGCGAAACCTGCGGCGATCATGCAAATGAGAAGCGCGAGGATCAGTGGAGTTCCGACCGGAAGCACAAGTCCGATCAGAGCGGCGGCGAACCCTCCCGCCGCGAGCTGGCTCTCACCGCCGATGTTGAACAGGCCGGCTCGCAAACCGAACGAAACCGCGAGACCTGTGAAGGCGAGGGTCGTCGCCTTGTACAAAACCTGCCCGAATCCGTAAGCGTTGCCCCATGTTCCTTCCAGCAGCAGCCGATACACCGCCGCCGGCGACTGGCCGTAACTCAGAATCAGAAGATCGCCGCAGATGAGCGCGACAAGCAGCGCGACGAGCGGTGGAATGAGCGCTTCTTGAGCGCGTTCGCGCCACGGGGCAGCGGCAAACGTCGGCTTGGTGCCTTCCGCCAGCGACGGCGCGCTCACGCGGCGTTGCCTTTCTTGGTGCCGATCATGTATTCGCCGAGCACCTCTTCGCTGGCCTCGGAGGATGGCATCACGACCGCGAACTTGCCCCGGTACATCACCGCGACGCGATCAGAGAGCGCGAGCACTTCATTGAGCTCCGCGCTGACGAGAAGGATCGCCTTGCCCTCGGCGCGCGCTTCGAGCAGCTGCTGGTGGATGAACTCGATCGCCCCGACGTCAACGCCGCGCGTCGGCTGCGATGCCAGCAAAACCGAAAACGTCCGCCCCATCTCCCGAGCAACGACGACCTTCTGCTGATTGCCGCCGGAAAGTGCACGGGCGGCGAGGAGCGCGTTGGGGGGCCTGATGTCGAAGGACGTGATTTCCCGAAGCGCGTTCTCCATCACGAGGGTCTTGTCGATGATCCCGCGCTTCGAGAAGTCTTTCTGCACTCCGAGAATCAGGTTGTTGGCGACGGTGTACTCGAGAATCAGTCCGCGCCGGTGCCTGTCCTCCGGGATGTGCGATAGGCCCGCATCGTGGCGCTGCGCGACGCTGCTCCTGGAGATGTCAGTGCCATCGATCAGGATCTCGCCGGCGAAAATCGCTCTCAATCCGGCGAGTGCCTCGATCAGCTCGGTCTGCCCATTTCCCTCGACGCCCGCGATGCCGAATATCTCTCCGGGTTTCACGCTAAAGCTGATGTTGTCGATCACGCGGGTGCCGCGCGATCCCATGACGCTGAGATTCAGCACCTCGAGACCCTGATCGGGCGGCGGGGCAGCAGAACGGCCGCTGGGCTGCACTCGCTTTCCCGCTGACAGCGAGACTTCGCGGCCGACCATGAGTCGGGCAATCTCGCCTGGAGTCGTCTCCGACGTTTTGACGCGCGCCACCGTCTGACCCGCACGCATCACTGAGATCGTGCTCGAAATCTCCACCACCTCGTCGAGCCGGTGCGTGATGAGCACAATCGTGTCGCCCTTGTCACGCAGGCGGCGGAGCACTGTCCAGAGCTCGCGCACCTCCGGCGGAGAGAGAACCGCGGTCGGCTCGTCGAGGACGAGAATCCTGGCGCCGCGGAACAACACCTTGAGGATCTCGACTCGCTGCGCCTCGCCTACTGACAGATCGGAGATCAGCCTTTCGGGCGCGATGACGAGCCCTGTTTCATTCGAGAGCGTGCGCACATCGTCAGCCGCGCGCTTGTAATCGAGAACGATGCCGCGCGACTTCGGTTCGGCCCCCAATACAAGATTCTCGGCCACCGACAATGTCGGCACGAGCATGAAGTGCTGGTGGACAATGCCGATTCCGGCGGCAATCGCCTCACTGGTCGACCAGCCCGTGACATCGCGGCCATTCACTTCGACGTGGCCGGCGTCCGGCTTCATCAGGCCGCCGAGTATGCGCATGAGCGTCGATTTGCCGGCGCCATTCTCGCCGACGAGAGCGTGGATCTCGCCGGGGAGGACTTCGAGAGATGCACCGCGATTCGCTCTGATGGCTCCGAACGATTTGTCGATGCCATCCATCCGGATCGCGGGGACGGGGGAAGAGGGGAGGGGGAAGGGGGGAACGGAAAGCGCGCGAACAGTCTGGTTTCCCGGTTCTCCCTCTTCCCCCTTCCCCCGTCCCTCTTCCCTCATCTAGTGCTTGGCACCTTAATACGCCCCGCAATAATCTCCTGCTTGAGCTCCTCGACGCGCGCGCGGGCGCTGTCGGGAATGAGCGCGCGATTGCGATCGTCGTAGATGTAGCCGACGCCGCCCTCCTTCAATCCGAAAGAATAGATCCCGCCCTTGAACGTGTGGTTCTGCACCCTGCTGATCGCATCGTACGTGGCGGTGTTTACGCCCTTCACCATCGAAGTGAGTACATGCCCCGGCGCTTCGTCGTTCTGATCCGAATCCACCCCGATGGCGAGCTTGTTGGTCGCGCGGGCAGCCTCGAACACGCCCTGCCCGGTTGAGCCGGCAGCGTGGAAGATCACCTCGACGCCCTGGTTGTACTGGCTGAGCGCCAGCTCCTTGCCCTTGCCCGGATTCTTGAACGCGTCGGGCGTCACACCCGCGTACTGCACGATGACCTGGCAGTCGGGGCACACCTTCTTCACGCCGGCGCGATAGCCGGCTTCGAATTTGTGGATGAGCGGAATATCCATTCCGCCCACAAATCCAACTTTTTTCGAGTGGCCGACGAGCGCCGCCAGCGCGCCGACGAGGTACGAACCCTCTTCCTCGCGGAACTTGAGCGCGGCGACGTTGGGTGGCGGCGGAATCACGTTGCCATTCGCATCGGTCGCCAGCGCGTAGTCGATCCCCGCGAAAGCGGTGTTCGGATACTCCTTGGCGAGATTGGCGAGATCGTCGGTGAAGATGAAGCCTACGCCAATCACCAGGTTCATCCCTTCGGCCGCCAGCAGTCTCAGTCCCGCTTCGCGATCGGCGCCCTCACCAGGCTCGATGAAGCGGATATTGGAGCCGAGCATCCTGGTCGCGCTGTCGGCGCCGGCGTAGGCGCCATCGTTGAACGATTTGTCGCCCCTGCCGCCCACGTCCAGGACGATTCCGATGCGTACGGACGACGTTTCCTTTCCCTCGGCTTTGGCGTTCCGACGGGTGAAAAGGAGCGCGATGTGTACGGCGAGCAGGAGGGACGTGACGAGGATCAGCTTTCTCATCCGGACAGAAGAATCGCCCAGAACACAGCCGGTTGCAAGACGAGTGGCCCCCTTTCAAACCCTTCCGCGCACGCATTGATTTCAGCGTATGGCCGAGCGGATAAGAACGCGCTTTCTCGTGGTGGGGAGCGGAATTGCCGGACTTCACACCGCATGGCGCGCTTCCGCCGACAGCGACGTGATGGTGCTGACCAAGCGATCACTTTTCGACAGCGCGACGGCGTATGCCCAGGGCGGAATTGCCGCCGCGCTCGGCGCCGGAGATTCACCAGAGCTGCACCGGAAGGACACTCTCGCCGCGGGCGCCGCGCTCTGCGATGCCAAAGCGGTCGAGGTTCTGGTCGAGGAAGGACCGGCGCGGGTGCGCGAGCTGGCGACGGCCGGAGCGCGCTTCGATCTCGAGCCCGGCGGAAACTTCAAGCTGGGCCGCGAGGCGGCGCACTCGAGGCGGCGGATCGTACACGCGCACGGAGATCAGACCGGCGCCGAGGTCGCGCGCACTCTGATCAAGCGTGTGAAGGAGAGCGAGCGGATCAAAGTGCTGGAGAAGGCGCGCATTCTCGACCTGATCGTGGAGGACGGTGTTGTTTTCGGCGTGAAGGCGGCGGTTGCCGGAAAACCGGTCGAGATCATCGCGGACGCGACGGTGCTCGCGGCCGGCGGTTGTGGCCAGGTCTATCGCTATACGACGAATCCGGAGGTCGCGACCGGAGACGGCTACGCGATAGCGCACAGGGCCGGCGCCAAGCTGGCGGACATGGAGTTCGTGCAATTCCATCCCACCGCTCTCGATACGCCCGAGAATCCGCTGCAATTGATCTCGGAAGCCGTGCGGGGCGAGGGCGCGACCCTGCTCAACGAAGAGGGCGAGCGATTCATGCTGAAGAAGCATCGGCTCGCTGAGCTCGCACCGCGCGATGTCGTGGCGCGGGAGATATTTCGGCAGAAAGCGGGAGGCAGGCGCGTCTGGCTCGACGCGCGGATGCTGGGCCCGGAGTTCCGGAAGCGCTTTCCCGGAATCTTCGCGATCTGCCGCGCGCGCGGCGTCGACCCATCCAAGGATCTGATTCCCGTCACGCCGGCCGCGCACTACATGATGGGTGGAATCGTCACGGATCTGCGCGGTCGCGCGAGTCTCACCCGCCTCTATGCGTGCGGGGAAGTCTCACGAACCGGAGTGCACGGCGCCAACCGGCTCGCATCGAACTCGTTGCTGGAAGGACTCGTGTTCGCCGAGCGTGTGGCGCGCGACATGATAGACACGAAGAAGCTGACGACGCCTCCGCGAAAGAAAGACTGGGACGTTCCGGTGCTGCGCGACCGCGGCGCGGCGCAAGTCGCCGCCGACAGCATCCGGCAGGTGATGTGGGACTACTGCGGCATCGATCGGAGCGCCAAAGGGCTGCGACTCGGCCATGCCAAGCTCGTAGAGATCGAGTCACGGCTGCCGGAAGGGGCGACTGAGGAGACGAACATGGTACAGACATCTCTTCTCATTGCCGACGCCGCGCTGTTGAGAAAGGAGTCGCGCGGAGGCCATTTTAGAAGCGATTTTCCGCGCTCAAAACGAAAGTGGAGCGGCAAACACATCGAATGGTAGATACGACGAACAACCCGTACGCCGAGCTTCAGGAAGAGATCAGGCATCTCGCGAGAGAGCGCAATGCGGTGATCATCGCGCACAACTATGAGCGCTCCGAGGTGCAGGATGTCGCGGATTTCGTCGGTGACTCGCTCGGGTTGAGCCGCGAGGCCGCCAAGACGAAGGCAGACGTGATCGTCTTTTGCGGCGTCCACTTCATGGCGGAGACAGCCGCGGTTCTGTCGCCGGAGAAAATTGTGCTCCTTCCCGATCTTGCCGCGGGCTGTTCTTTGGCGGCGACGATCGACGCGGACCAGCTACGGGAGTGGAAGGCGGAGCACCCGGGCGCCGTCGTGGTCTCCTATGTAAATACGAGCGCCGAGGTGAAGGCGGAGAGCGATTACTGCTGCACGTCGGGCAATGCCGTGGAGATCGTGAACTCAATCCCGGCCGACAAGGAGATCCTCTTTCTCCCGGACATGTTCCTCGGCGCGCACGTACGGCGCATCAGCGGCCGCAAGAACATGCACGTGTGGATGGGCGAGTGTCACGTGCACGCGGGGATCGATCCCGAGGACATTCGGCTCCAGCGGGCGAAGCATCCGGGGGCGGAGTTTCTGATTCACCCCGAGTGCGGCTGCGCCACCAGTGTCGTCGAGGCCGTCTCGGCGGGGGACGTCGATCCCACTGGTGTTCAGATTCTCTCGACCGAGGGCATGATCAAGCGTCCGAAGAATTCTCCGAACGACGAATTCATTGTGGCGACCGAAGTTGGAATTCTGCACCGGCTACGGCGCGAGAATCCGACCAAGACTTTTTATGCCGCGAATCCGGACGCGGTGTGCGCGTTCATGAAGGTGACGACGCTGCCGAAAGTGCTGAGCTCGCTCCAGCGGATGGAGCACCGCATCACGGTGCCGGCGCCGATTGCCGCGCGCGCGCGCCGTGCCATCGAGCGGATGGTCGCGGTCGGCGGGCAGACACCGCTCTCGCCGGCTCCTGAAGCCGCGGAAGATCCGGGCGAATGATCAAACGGCGGGAAAGCGAGCTCGCCGCTCATGGCTTTGCCTGGCAGGAGGGGCTCCATTTCCCGCTGACGAAGAAGGATCTCGCGACGATCGTCGCGGCGGCGCTGGAAGAAGACGATACGCGGCACGACATCACCACCGCTGCAACAGTAAAGTCGAATCGACGCGTGAGATGCCGGCTCGTAGCTCGACAGGCGGGAGTCATCGCCGGACTTCCTCTCGCGTGCGAGGCGTTCGAGCAGCTGGATTCCGCGGTGACGATGCGGGTCGAGCACCCAGACGGATCTCGCCTTGCTGCGCAGACGCCGGTGATGTTTCTGTCCGGCAACGCGCATGGGCTGCTATCGGCCGAGCGGGTGGCGCTCAACTTCATGCAGCGGTTGTCGGGGATCGCGACGCTGACGGCCCGGTACGTTGACGCGATAGCGGGCACCGGCGCCCACATTCTCGACACGCGAAAGACCACTCCGTTGCTGCGTCGCCTCGAGAAATACGCCGTTCGCGCGGGCGGAGGGCTGAATCACCGAATGGATCTGGCTTCGGCCGTTCTGATAAAGGACAATCACCTCGCGGCGGTTGACGGCGATATCGCGCTTGCCGTGACTCGGGCGCGAGCGGTCGCACCCGCCGGGATCAAGGTGGAAGTCGAATGCGATACGCTCGAACAGATCCGCGCGGCGATCGATGCCGGCGTGGACATCATCATGCTCGACAACATGCAGCTGATGGAGCTGCGCGAGGCGGTGAAGCTGGTGGACGGATCCGCGGTGACTGAGGCGTCAGGTGGAGTGACGCTCGACACCGTTCGACTCATCGCGGAGACCGGAGTGGACTGGATCTCGGTTGGTGCGCTGACGCATTCGGCGCCGGCGCTCGATCTCGCACTGGACTTCGATTGATGGCGGAGGACGTCTGCGATGTTTGCGGCTCGACCAACATCAAAGAGATCAAGTGCAAGTTGATCTGTCAGAACTGCGGGACGATTTTGAGGAGCTGTGCCGATCTCGGAGCAATCACGCCTTCAATTGAGGTGAATCGAAATGGATCGTAGAAACTTCGTGCGTCTGGGCGCCATCGCCGGCGCGATGGCAGTCCGCGGAAAGCCGTTGGCGGGTCAGACACTGGCGAACGGGGAAGCGGGCCGGTCGCTTCTCGCCAAGCGTTTTTCGATCAGTCCGTTCGCGCTCGAGGAGGCGACTCTCTCCGACCTTCAGGCCGGGATGGCGGCGGGCACGATGACTGCGCGATCGATCACACAACAGTACCTGAATCGCATCGCGGAGCTGGACCGGCAGGGGCCCACGCTCCGCCACGTGCTCGAGACCAATCCGGACGCGCTCTCGCTCGCGGATACGCTCGACCAGGAGCGCAAGGCGGGCAAAGTTCGCGGTCCTTTGCACGGCATCCCGATCCTGCTCAAGGACAACATCGACACCGCCGACCGAATGACCACCACCGCGGGATCGCTGGCGCTCGCGGGATCCATTCCACTCCAGGATGCGTTCATCGCGGCCAAGTTGAGAGCGGCGGGCGCGATTCTCCTTGGGAAAACGAATCTCAGCGAGTGGGCGAATTTCCGCTCGACCCATTCTTCAAGTGGATGGAGCGGGCGGGGAGGACAGGCGAAGAACCCGTACGTGCTCGACCGGAATCCGTGCGGCTCGAGCTCCGGCTCGGGCGGAGCGGTTTCGGCGAACCTTTGCGCGGCCGCGATCGGGACGGAGACGGACGGCTCGATCGTTTGCCCCTCGTCCGCCAACGGCATCGTCGGAATCAAGCCTACAGTCGGGCTCGTGAGCAGGGCGGGAATCATTCCGATCTCGCACACCCAGGACACGTCCGGGCCGATGGCGCGAACGGTCAGGGACGCGGCGATCATCCTTGGGGTGCTGACGGGAGTCGATCCACGGGACTCAGCGACAACGGAAAGCCGCTCGCGTGGGCAAACGGATTACACCAAGTACCTCGACCCGAACGGATTGCGCGGCGCGAGAATCGGTGTCGCGCGGACCAGGTTCTTCGGCTATAGCGATGTCACTGACAAGGTCATCAACGATGCGATTGCAGGCATGAAGGCGCAGGGCGCGGTGATCGTCGACCCCGCCAACATCGTCACCGCCGGAAAGTTCGATGACAGCGAGTTCGATGTGTTGCTCTACGAGTTCAAAGCCGATCTCAACAAGTACCTCGCATCGCTTGGCCCAAAGGCGCCGGTCAAGACGTTGGCGGAGATCATCGCCTTCAACGAGCAGCACAAGGACACGTCGATGCCGTGGTTCGGGCAGGAGATCATGATCCAGGCGCAGGCGAAGGGGCCGCTCACCGAGAAGAAGTACCTCGCTGCGCTGGCAAAGGATCTGAAGATGTCGCGGACGGATGGGATTGATGCCACCATGAACAAGTACAAGCTCGATGCGATCGTGGCGCCGACCGGAAGTCCGGCGTGGGTCACGGACCTGGTCAACGGCGATCACTTCAGCGGTGCGAGCTCGACGCCGGCCGCGGTCGCGGGTTACCCGAACATCAACGTGCCCGCCGGGTTCTCGCACAACCTTCCGATCGGAATCTCGTTTTTTGGGCGGGCGTACAGCGAGCCGACTCTGATCAAGCTTGCGTACGCGTACGAACAGGCGACGAAGCATCGGCGCGCGCCGACGTTCATTCCTACACTGGGTGCGGAGTAGGCATTGCTGCGCGTGGCTGGCACCTACAAAACCAAGGCAGGGGGCCGTTAGCGAACTACGCCTGATCGCTCGGAGCTTTCATACTGGGTTAAGGTCGCGCTTCTTCCAGAATTGCATCAGTAACGAAGTAACCCTTACCGGCTCGCACGAAACCGGCAATCCCGCGCCTCGTGTTGTCGACTTCCTCCTCGCGCGAATCGAGCACCTTGCGATTCGCGCTGAAGCGGCGACCCGCTTCGATGCAGAAGAGATCACAGAGGGCGATCTCCTGATTGCAACTCTCGACGCCACGCTCGTCGATGAGGCTCTGGGTCCGCGCGATCACGGCCGCCGTCGCGAAGAGGTCGATCGCCATATCCGCAAGCCGCTCGAGCATCAGCTGGCTGTCGACGACCTGTTCGCGGTGCCGAACGATCAGCCGGTCGGTCGCGGAACCGAGCTCGGCGACGTGCCGCTCGAAATATTCCTTGTGATTCTTGAGCCGGTCGTGGAGGTCGATGTCGAGCGTCGATGTCTGTCCGAGTCGAAGCTTCACGCGGGACGTGGCGTAACCACTCAACAATCCGAGATTGCGCAAAGGCCGCCGCAGCGCCGACCCAACTTCCTTGAGGGCTTCGGCTGGCGCCTGAACGCCGTTGAGCGCGATGAACAGTCGGAGCACCTCGTTGGCGCCCTCGAAGATGCGATTGATGCGCGAGTCGCGGAGCATGCGCTCGTACGGGTACGGCTTCACATAACCGCGGCCTCCCGCGAGTTGCACCATCTCGTCGGCGGCCCGCCACACCATCTCGCTGGCGAACACCTTGGCGCACGCCGCCTCGAGCGAGAAATCGATATCCCCGCGATCAACCAGCGACGCGAGAATCCCGAGCATCGAGTCGGAAGCGTAGATCTCGCTCGCCATCCGCGAGAGCTTGCGCTGCGTGATCTCGAAATCCGCCAGCGGGTGCCCGAACTGCACTCGCTGTTCAGCGTACGTAGTCATCTCGTTCAGGGTGCGTTTGGTGCCACCCGTGCATCCCGCCGCGAGTGTGAGTCTCCCAGCGTTGAGCACGTGTACCGCGACGCCGAAGCCGCGGCCTACGGCGCCAAGCAGATGATCGGCAGGAACCTCGAGAGCCTCGTAGCTCAGTTCAGCCTGCGTCGAGCCGCGGATGCCGAGCTTGTGCACGGTGCCGACCACCCGGAACCCGGGCATGTCGGGGCGAATCAGAAAAGCCGTCATGCGCTGAACGGTCTCGCCGCGGCGCTCGACGAACGCCTGCGCGAAAGTCGCTATCACGCCGGCGCGATGGCCATTCCCGATCCAGATCTTCCGGCCGTTGAGGCGCCAGTGCGATTCATCCTTGCTCAGCGTCGCGGTCGTCTTGATGTTCTGCGCATCCGATCCGACTTCGGGCTCCGTCAGCGCATAAGCGGCGAGAAAATCGCCGCGTGCGAGCGGCGGCAGGTAACGCTCCTTCTGCGCATCGTTGCCGTGCAGCACGATCGCTTTGGAGCCGAGCCCGCAGTGGACGCCGACCATAACGGCGAGCGATGCATCGATCGTCGACAACGTCTCGAACACCCGCGCGTACGCGGACGACGACAATTCCAGCCCGCCGTACTTCTTCGGGATGGTGAGCGCCAACATCCCCGCCTCGGCGAAAGCGCGGATGACGTTCTCGGGGATCGTCTCCTCCTCGTCGAATTTCGCCGAGTCGATCAGATCGCGCTCCATCTCGCGGAGGCTCTTGATCAGGCGGCGAACCGTGCGCGCCTCGTCGGCGTTCCGCTCGTCGAGCGGGCGCGGATACGGGAACAGAAGCGAGTCGAGAACTACACCCGCGAAGATCCCGCGGGTGAACGAAGATTTCTGCTCAGCCACCTAGCGACCCGAGCTCAACGTGTATCGGTTGGCTCGTTGATAGATGTGACGCCGGACGCGTACACCGCGACGGGGACGGCGTCGCGTCGCTTGAGCCAGCGCCAGTGGAGGCCGAACATGATCGCGGCGAGCACGATTAGAAGAAGATTGCCAACCAGCGAGCGAATCGCGCGAAAACGGACGTTACCGATCACCGTCTCACGCTCGGCGTCGTACAGATGCCGGAGCTCGACGTCCGACAGCGTATCAGCCGCTGCCCTGGAAGTTCCGGCGGAGGCTGGCTGACCACCCCGTACGGCTGGCCCATCTGGGCTATTGGGTGTGCCGCGCGTATCGGGCTGGCGCTTCGCGTCTGCCTTGTACAGCTCGAAGCTCGTGATCGTTCGCCCCATTGCCCCGTAACCGCCACCGTTGGCGCGAATCGGATCGCTGAGATCGAACGCCGCATCAACGACCTGCTTGATGCCGATGAGCATCACGATGACTGTGATGAAGCAAACCGCGTAGCCATAAGCCTGCGAAATACGATTGTTCATCCGATCCGTCCGAATTCCTGGTTGGCGTTCACTCCGGCTTTTGCCGCGCTCTCCAATTGGCCTGAGAGTGCGCCCGGATCCGTTGCCGGTCTGTCGCATGTATAACCCCGACAGACATAAGCGGTCGGCATTTTGTCTGCCAGCGGGCGATCCTCCAGGAGCTTTATCCCAGAGGGAAAACCCGGAGCCCCACCTGCGAGCACGAGTGATGGAACGTACCGCTCGGCCACCGCGCGCTCCAGTGCCCTGAAGCCCGGGTGTGTTTTGTCTCCGACCAGGGCGACCTCGATCGCGCCGTGGATCTCCATGTCAGCACAGCCGAGCAAGTGGCCGAAGGCGGTGGGGAAGCGAGTCATTGGCTCGGCGAGCGTCTCGAGCGCGAAGTTGGCGCGGCGGCGATAGTCGCTGTCTTGCTGCAACTCGGCGAGATGGAGCAGGAGCTCGATGGCGAGCGACGTCCCGGATGGTGTCGCGTTGTCGGTGACATCGCGGGGCCTGGTTATGAGCTGCTCGGCGTCGCGCGCGGTGTCGAAGAACGCGCCGACACTGTCGTCCCAGAACCATTCGATCATTGCGTCCGCGATCTCTCGCGCCTTCGTTACCCATTGCTCGTCGAACGTGAGCTCGTAGACGGCGAGGAATCCGAGCGCGACGGCGGCGTGGTCCTCGAGGAATCCGCTGATGCGCGTCACGCCTTCCTTGTGCGAGCGCATCACGCGTCCCTTGCGAACCATCTCGCGCGCGAGGAACTCCGCGTTTCGTATCGCCAATTTGGCGAAATCATTTCGATCGAAGGCTCTCGCGGCGGTGGCCAAGCCTCGCAGCATCAGCCCGTTCCAGGCGGCGAGAATCTTCTCGTCGCGACCGGGCCAAACACGTTTTGCCCGGGCGTCGTAGAGTACTCGACGCGCCCGTTGGAGGACGACGTCGAGCGACTCTTCATCCATACCAGCACGTTCGGCGGCTTCCGCGCGATCCAACGGCACGAAGAGGATATTCCGCCCCTCGAAGTTTCCGCCGAGTGTGACGCCGTAGTAGGCTTTGAACACGAGCGAGTCGTCGCCGAGAATGGAATCGATCTCCGCGTCGCTCCAGACGTAGAATTTGCCCTCGTGGCCTTCGCTATCCGCGTCGAGCGAAGAGTAGAAACCGCCCTCGGGCGATGTAAGCTCGCGGGCGAGCCACTCGACAGTCTCGGTCGTTACGCGACGGACCTCATCATCCTTGGTCGCCTGCCAGAGGTGCGCGCCTAGTCGCGCGAGCAGCGCGTTGTCGTAGAGCATCTTCTCGAAATGAGGGACGAGCCAGCTCGCATCGACCGAATAGCGCGCGAAGCCACCGCCGATCTGATCGTAGATCCCGCCGCGCGCCATCTTGCGGAAGGAATTGGCGACCATCTCGAGGGCGTCTTTCGAACCCGCGCGGCTCCAGCGGCGGAGCAGAAAATCCAGTACCATGGTCGACGGAAATTTGGGAGCGCCGCCGAATCCTCCGCCCTCCGCGTCGTAGCGCTGGGCGAGTGATCCATAGGCCGCCATGAGGATTTCGGCGGTGAGCCGGCCGCCGCTTCGCATCTGGGCGAGATTGCTCTGGTAGATCTCGCGCAGCTGTTCCGCGCTCTCCGCCACTCCCTCGCGTTTCTGCGCGAATGCATCGCTCACCGACCGGAGGACCGTGCGGAACGATGGCAGTCCGTGCCTGTCGTCGGGCGGAAAGTACGTCCCGCCGTAGAATGGACTGCCATCGGGCATCAGGAACATCGTCATCGGCCACCCGCCGTGCCCGGTCATCGCCTGCACGGCCTGCATGTAGATGCCATCGATGTCGGGCCGCTCTTCGCGATCGACTTTTATGTTGATGAAGTTGTCGTTCATGAGTCGCGCGGTCTCTTCGTCCTCGAACGACTCGTGCGCCATGACGTGGCACCAGTGGCAGGCCGCCTAGCCGATGCTCAGCAGGATCGGCGTGTCTTCGCGCTTCGATGTCGCCAGCGCCTCGGGGCCCCATGCGTACCAATCGACTGGATTGTCGGCGTGCTGGAGGAGGTACGGGCTCGTT
>JADGQU010000150.1 GCA_017881545.1 Gemmatimonadaceae bacterium | reverse complement strand
CCGCCATACACGTCGTCGCCCATGACAGGATGGCCGATAGACGCGAGATGAACGCGGATTTGGTGAGTCCGTCCGGAATGGAGATGGGCACGAAGAAGGTCCCCCGCATCGAACCGAGCAAGGCGTATGAGGTCGGTCTTGGCCGGCCGACCCTTATTGACGATTGCCATGCGCTTCCGGTCTCGCGGGTCCCGGGCTATCGGCTTGTCGATCGTGAGAGCGTCCGTCGAGATATGACCCCAGGTCATGACCGCATAGCGGCGGACGACCCGCCGGGCAGCGATCGCCGCGCTCAGAATCCGGTGCGACCGGTCGGTCTTGGCCACCACCAGGAGCCCTGAGGTCTCCTTGTCGAGCCGGTGGACCATTCCAGCCCGCTCAGGCTCGCCCTCGGTAGAGAGGCTGCCCCCTCGCCCCAGGAGGGCATTCACCAGCGTGCCGCTCCAGTTGCCGGGGGCCGGGTGCACGACCATCCCGGCGGGCTTGTCCACCACCAGCAGGGCGTCATCCTCATAGATCACGCTCACCGGAATGTCTTCGCCCAAGATCGTCCGCTTCTCATCCGCCGGGATCTCGACCCGCACGAGCTCGCCCGTTTCCGGACGGTAGCTCGCCTTCTCGCGCCTCCCGCTGACCTGCACGTGCCCCTGCGCGATCAAGGTCGCCGCCTGCGTCCGCGAGAGCTCAGCACGGCTGGCAATAAAGAGATCGAGGCGGACATTGCTGTCCGCCTCGACGGGAAACTCTTTGATCTCGCTCAGAGCTAGCTCTCCGCCGGCGTATCCGACACTGGAGTGGCTGCGACGGCAGTTGCGGAAGATCGCTCTTCTCCCCACAGGACCCAGGCGAGGAGGAATGCGCCCACGCTCACCGCCATGTCTGCGACGTTGAACGTCGGCCACCGCAGGTCACCCACGCCGACGTCTATGAAATCCACCACCCCGGTCGCTGACCGGACGCGGTCGATGAGATTGCCGACGGCTCCCCCGCACACCAGGCCGAGTGCCAGCGTGCGCAGGAAATCTCCCTGCCGCGTGGCCTGGTAGAGGCGCCCGAGAATCACCAGAGCTCCCGCGGTGAGAGCCATGAAAATCCAGCGGGAGTAGACGCCGAGGTTGAGCCCGAAAGCGGCGCCCGGATTGTAAACCAGGGTCAATCGAAGATGATTCCCCAGGATCTCATGGGGGATGTGCTGCGGCGACAACGTGGAGGCGGCGATCAGCTTGGTCGCCAGATCGATCGCCACCACCGTTATCAGCGTGCCCCAGAAGAGGGGCGGATTAGGCTTTGCGCTTTCCATCTTCTTCGCGCTGCTTGCACTCAATGCAATATCTGGCGTGCGGCAGCGCGTCGAGACGCTCGAAGCTGATCTCCAGCCCGCAGTTGTGGCACTTGCCGAACTGCTCGGGATTTCGATACAGACGACGGAGCGCCTCGTCGATGTGCCAGAGGAACCGGCCTTCCTGGCTCGCGAACAGAAACGCCTTTTCGCGCTCCATTGCGTCGGTGCCCTGATCGGCCATGTGGAAGGAATATGCGCTCAGATTGCCATCCGCACCCTGCGGCGTCGATCCGAAGGTCTCGTCGTAGTGCCCCAGTTCCTTCAGGACGCGCTTCCGCTCTTCGAGCAGTCGTTTCTCGAAGTGCTGAAGGCTCTTCTTCGGCATTGCCTTCGGTTTCTTGGTGTTGGCTGCTGTTCCCATTTCTAACCTACCCTCTCCAAGGCGACTTCAACGCTCTGCCCATCAAGGTCGAACGTATGCGTCGCGTGTGTTCCGTCGATTTTCTCGCCCATCGAAACCGTCAGAGCGAGCACCTCATCGGCGATCCATTTCTGGAACGCCTTCACCGCTTCCTGAATCTCCGCACCACCAGCAACGAAGAGCGTGATGCGATCGCTTACGGCGAAACCCAATTCCTTCCTGAGCCGCTGAACGCGGCTCACCACCTCGCGCGCTAGTCCTTCGAGGCGCAGCTCGCGCGTTACCGCCGGATCGAGCGCGGCAAAATAGCCGCCTTCCTCCTTCACCACCAAGTCGCCGGAAGCGGTCCTCACGACGGTCACGTCCTCGTGGCTCAGCTCCCGCGACTCATTTCCGACCGAAACGTACAGCGGCTTCCCCGCCTCGAACTCCCTTAACGCCTCGCTGGTCAGCGCCTGCACTGCTTCGGCCGCCAGCGGCGTATCCTTGCCGAATTTCTTACCCAATGTTCTGAAATTCGGCTTAGCCTTTAAAGTTACTAGATCGTCAGCGCTTGAGATGAATTCGACCTTTTTGACGTTGAGTTCGGCCGCCAATAGCGGGCTGAGCTCCTCCATCATACCCTCGGCGCGCGCCTGGGCTCCCTTCGATGCGGTCCCGTGAATTGGCACGACGCACACCAGCCGGGCGAGGGGTTGGCGCACCTTGACTCCGGCTTCCTCGCGCGCAGCCCGGCCCAGCGTGGCGAGGGTGCGGACGTGCGCCATCGTACGCTCCAGGTCGACATCGACCGCGCCCGCCCCTGAGACTCCGCGCGTGAACGGCGCCAGATGGACTGAACCGCCGGTGAGCTCGCGATGGACCCAGTCGGTGATGAACGGGGCGAAGGGCGCCAGCAAGCGGCAAGTGACGGCGAGAATCTCGTGCAGCGTCGCGAACGCAGCGCGATTGTCCGCGGCATCGACGTCGTAGAAGCGGTGGCGGCTCTGGCGCACGTACCACTTCGAGACATCCTCGTCGAAGAAGGCCATGACACCCTTGGCGGAATTCGTGGCCTCATAGCGAGCAAGCTGCTGGTCGGCCTCCCGCTCTACCGTCGCGAGCCGCGACAGAATCCATCGATCCAGTAGCGGACGATCCTGTGGCGCCGGATCCTTGTCGGATGGCGCCCAGCCGAAGTTCGCGTACTCCGCAAAAATGCCGGTGTAGACGTTCTTGAACGTCAACAGGAAGCGGCCCGCGGTGTCGCGGATGCCAGCCTCGTCGAAGCGGCGCGGCGTCCAGAGCTGGCTCGAGGTCGTGAGAAATAGTCGAACGGCGTCGGCACCATAGCGCGGAATCACGGACTTGGGGTCGATGATGTTCCCGAGCCGCTTGGACATCTTTTGCCCCTCGGCGTCGAGGACGAGATCGTTGACGACCACGGCACGGAACGGCGCGGTATCGATAGCGAGCTCGGGCGCGAGCACGTTGTTCGGCAGCGCATCGCCGAGTCCGGTCGCGATCGCGAGCAGCGAGTAGAACCAGCCGCGCGTCTGGTCGATTCCCTCGGCGATGAAATCAGCGGGGTAGTATCGCTCGAATTTGTCGCGGTTCTCGAATGGGAAATGCCATTGGGCGAACGGCATCGACCCGGAGTCGAACCAGGCGTCGATCACCTCGGGCGTGCGTGTCATCGTGCCGCCGCACTTGCAGGCCCATGTATAGCTATCGATGAACGGCTTATGAGGATCGAAGTTTTCGGGCAGCGCCGCGCCGGATCTCTCCGAGAGCTCCGCGTATCCGCCGACGGCCTCCGCGTGCGCGGCGTCGCGATCGCACACCCAGATGGGAAGCGGAGTTCCCCAGTAGCGATCGCGTGAGACCGCCCAGTCGATGTTGTTGGTCAGCCACTCACCGAAACGGCCCGATCCCGTCTCGGCTGGATGCCAGTCGACGCGGGAGTTGCGCACCAGCATCGCGTCCTTGAACTCGGTCGTGCGGATGAACCACGAAGTGCGGGCGTAATACAGCAGCGGGGTCTCACAGCGCCAGCAGTGCGGGTATGCGTGCTCGTGCAGCGTCGATTTCCAGAGCAGGCCACGCCGTTTCAATTCCTGGAGGATGACAGCGTCCGCGTCCTTCACGAACATCCCGCCCACGAGCGGCATCTCGGCCGGGAATTCGCCGCGGAGATTTACCGGCTGGAGGAACGCGAGTCCGTTGCGCTGACCCGCCGCGTAGTCGTCGGCGCCGAAGGCCGGGGCCATGTGCACGACACCGGTCCCTTCTTCGGCTGAGACGAAAGACTCACCGACGATTATTTCGTGCTTGCCCTCCGGGTATTCGACCCATTCGAGTGGTCGCGTGTAGCGCTTGCCGACGAGATCGCTCCCGCGGAAAGAGCTCACCGTCTCCCAGCGGCCGGCGAAATCGTCACCCAGAACGGCGGGAGTACGGGAAAGGGCGAGGATGATCGTCTCGTCCGTTGTTTCCGATTTTCTTTTCCGCAGCTCGACGTACTCGAGCCCCGGGTTCACCGCCAGCGCGACATTCGAGACGAGCGTCCACGGAGTCGTCGTCCAGACCAGAATGCGGCGCCGAGTAGCCGCACCTTCCTCCTCGACGAGATCGAGCGCAACGTAGGCACTAGGATCCTTCACGTCCTTGTAGCCCTGCGCGACCTCGTGGCTCGAGAGGGTCGTCCCGCAGCGAGCGCAGTAGGGCAGCACCTTGTGCCCGCGGTACAGACGCCCGCGACGGAACATCGTGGCGAGCGCCCACCAAACGCTCTCGATGTAATTGTTCGAGTACGTGACGTACGGATCGCTGTAGTCGAGCCAGTAGGCGATCCGCTCGCTCAGCTCTTCCCAGTCGGTCCGGTAGCGCCAGACGCTCTCGCGGCACATCTCGTTGAATCGCTCGACGCCGATCTTCTCGATCTGCTGCTTCGCCGTTCGAATGCCGAAGTCCTTCTCGATTCTCTTCTCGACTTCGATCTCGACGGGAAGGCCGTGCGTGTCCCAGCCGGCTTTGCGCGCGACGTGGTTGCCACTCATCGCGCGGTAGCGGCAGAAGAGATCCTTCACGGTCCGCGAGAACACGTGGTGGATTCCGGGCTTGCCGTTGGCCGTGGGCGGTCCCTCGAAGAACACGAACTCCGGCTTCCCCTCTGCCTGCGCGAGAGTCTTCTGGAAGAGGTTCTCCTCCTTCCAGCGCGCGAGCATTTCCAATTCGAGTTCGTCGGGCGAGCGATCGGTTGGCAGCAGGCGGAACCGTCTGCCCTTCTCGTCTCCCCCCGCCGCGGCCGGCACGGGGCGGACTGCGGTCATTCTCGGTTCGATCCGGAGGAGTTGGAGCCAGCGCCCCGAAGGGTGCTCGCCACTACTTGTGAATCAGACGCCTCGACCTCCGACAACTGTCGCGCGATCAGAGTGCGCATCTGCGCCAGATACGTGCGCCGGGAGCGGTCAAGATTGTCGAGCTCTTCTTCCATGCGCCGCACGTCGGTTTTGGCCGACTCGATGATCCGCTCTCCTTCCGCCTGGGCCTCACGCAGAATGAGCTGCGCCTCGCGCTCCGCCTGGTCCCGCACCTCGCCGCGAAGCTGCTGCGCCGCGATCAGCGCGTCGTTCAGCGCCTTGTCGCGCTCTCGGAACGCGCGGAGCTGCTCGTGAAAGCTTCGGGCCTTCGAGTCGAGGTCCTGATTGATCCGGGTGAGCCGTTCCATCTCTTCAGCGACCTGGTCCCTGAACTGATCGACGCGCGCGGGATTGTAACCGCGAAACGCCCGGCCGAAGTCGTAGCGCCGCACGTCCAGCGGCGTAAGATGAAATGATTCGTCGATCATTTATCCCTCGCTCCGAAGAGGATGGTCCCGAGCCGCACCAGCGTCGCGCCTTCTTCCACGGCAATCTCGTAGTCGTTCGACATTCCCATCGACAGCTCCTCAGCCGGATGTCCGGCCGCGATCAGTTCTTCGCGCGCTTCGCGAGCTTCCGCGAAAACACGATGGAGCTGGGACTCCGTTGCGCTAAAGCTAGCCATTGTCATCACTCCCCGAACCCGGATCCCGGCGAGCGAAGCCAGCCGCTCGCCTTCCGGCAGAAGCTCCGAGAGTGTGTACCCTCCCTTTGAATCCTCTCCCGAGAGATTCAGCTCTACCAGCGCGTCCACGGCCCGGCCGCGCTCCAGCCCAAATGCGCACACCGCGTCGGCAAGCCGCCCGCTGTCGAGCGAATGCAGCAACACGAACTGCTCCAGCGCCTTCACCTTGTTCCGTTGAAGATGCCCGATGAGATGCCAGCGAACCGGCACATCGACCGCGGCCATCTTCCTCAATGCTTCCTGAACCTTGTTCTCGCCGACGTCGTGCAGGCCCGCTTCATACGCCGCGCGTGCGGCGTCCGCGCCGTGCGTCTTCGTGACCGCGACGATCGTGACCTGCTGCCCGTGGCCACCGCGCGCGACAGCCGCGGCGATCCTGGCTCGCACATCGGCGACGCGCTCGGCCAGGTCGGGAAAAGCCATAACTGTCAAATTTAGCCGCGAACCGCTCGCCGTTCAATTCATGGGCAGAGCGAAATGGCGAGGTGCGAGTCGCCTACGTCTCGCCGAA
>JADGQU010000149.1 GCA_017881545.1 Gemmatimonadaceae bacterium | reverse complement strand
AGCGCGGCGGTCGCCGGCGCGCGCTGCTCGCTCCGGATCTTCATCGCAACCATAGACACGCGATTGATCGCGCTCGACGCTGCGACCGGCTCGCCCTGTACGGATTTCGGCACTGGCGGAACTGTGAAACTCCGCGACGGGTTGAGAAACCAGCCCGCGTTTGCCTCGGAGTACGAGGAGACGTCTCCACCCACGGTGGTGGATGGCGTGGTGGTCGTCGGGTCGGCGGTCGCCGACAACAACCGGATCGATGCGGCGAGCGGCGAGGTCCGCGGATATGATGCGCGAACGGGCGCGGTGCGCTGGACGTTCGATCCCGTTCCCCAGAACCCGACGGATCCTGCGTCAGCGACGTGGATCGGCCCCAACTCGCATCGCAGCGGGGCCGCGAACTCGTGGACGGTCTTTGCCGCCGATCCCGTTAGCAAAACGGTCTTCATCGCGACGAGCTCGCCGAGCGTCGATTATTTCGGCGGCGAGCGAAAGGGGAGGAACGAGTACGGGAATTCGGTCGTCGCAATCCAGGCCGGTACCGGTAAGGTGTTGTGGCACTTTCAGACGGTCCGTCACGATCTCTGGGACTACGACAACGCCTCTCCTCCCGCGCTTGCCACAATCAACATCGGTGGCCGGCCCGTTCCCGTAGTTCTTCAGGCCACCAAAACCGGCCAGCTTTTCGTGCTCGATCGTGAGACCGGCGCGCCCATTTTCCCGATAACGGAGGGCGCGGCTCCTTCGAGCAACGTCCCGGGTGAAGAGGCGTGGCCGACGCAAATCGTGAGCACAGGCCTCCCGCCACTCAGTCCGCAGACTTTGACTCGCGATCAGTTGTGGGGACCGACTGCGGGCGATCGCGACGCATGTCGCAAGCGCTTCGACGAGCTTCGCTACGATGGCGCCTTCACGCCGCCGAGCACGCGCGGGTCGCTCATCATTCCGTCGAACGTTGGTGGCGCGCACTGGGGCGGCATCGCGTTCGATCCCCTAAACGACGTCGTCGTTGTCCCAACCAATCGTATTGCGGCAGTCATCACGCTCATTCCCCGCGACACGTTCGAGGTGATGCGCGGGCGCCCCACTGTCGGCGAGCGGATCGGAACCGAGTACGCGATGATGCACGGCACTCCGTTCGTGCTCAAACGCGAGCTGTTTCTCGGGCCGTCGGGAGCACCTTGCACTCCGCCGCCGTTCGGATCTTTGGTCGCCTTGAGTCTCCGTACGCGACAGATCTTGTGGAGCGTCCCGCTTGGAACGTCAGAAGGTCTCGACAAGATCGGCATTCACCTCCCGCCGGATACACCGGGCGCGATCAATCTCGGTGGGCCTATCACTACTGCCGGCGGATTGGTATTCATCGGCGCTGCAATCGATCGCTATTTCCGGGCGTACGACCTGAATTCCGGGCGTGAGCTTTGGAAGGTACCTCTGCCGGCAGGGGGCAAGGCGACTCCCATGACCTACCTCGGACGGGACGGCAGGCAGTACGTGGTCATCGCCGCCGGCGGTGACGGCAAGGGGTGGGGCTGGAGCGACGAGGTGATCGCGTTTGCCCTTCCGCGCCCTTAAACTTCAAAAAACCAACATCCCGTTCTTCATGACATTCGAAAAGAGTATTCGCCGTCTCGATGAAATCATGGCCGCCCTCGAGGGAGAACAGGTCGGTCTGGACGCATCGCTCAAGCTGTTCGAAGAGGGCATCGATCTGTTGCGCGCCGCCTCGGCCGAGCTGGACAAGGCAGAAACGAAAGTCCAGATGCTTCTCGAGAAGTCTGACGGCGGCTTCGAGTTACGGGAGATGGATCTCTAGCGAAGTGTCTGATCGCTTCGATGCAGACCGGGAGAGAATCGAGGGGCGGCTTGATGACATATGCGCCGACTATCTCTCCGATCTGCCAGTCGCTATAGCCGACGCCATCCGGTACGGACTCAAGAGTCCGGGAAAGAGAGTGCGTCCCCTCCTTCTTCTGTTCGCCTATCGCGCCGCTGGGGGCGCCGAGGACGCGAGCCTGCTCGCGTGCGCGCCCGAGGTGATTCACTCGTACTCGCTCGTGCACGACGATTTGCCGTGCATGGACGACGACGACATGCGCCGCGGCCGGCCAACGGTGCACAAAGTGTACGGATCGAAGACCGCGATACTGGGTGGCGTCGCCATGATTCCGCTAGCGGCCAGAGTGGTGCGCGACTCCGCGCAAGCGATGCGACTCTCTGCGCCATCGAGGGCAAAGCTGCTCGAAACGCTGCTCGATGCCGGCGGCGCGCGCGGAATGATCGGTGGACAGCTTCGCGATCTCGCGGGCGAAGGATCGTCGCTATCGCTGGAAGAGCGCCAGACAATCCATTCCGCCAAAACCGCGGCGCTGATCGTGGCGTCGGTGAAGATGGGCGGCCTCGCCGCTGACGCCGGTGAGGCGCGGATTGTTGCGCTCGAGCGCTACGGCCGCGCGGTCGGGCTCGCGTTTCAGATCATGGACGATGTCCTCGATGTGACATCGACTGCGAGCGCCCTTGGCAAGACCACGGGCAGGGACGCCGCGCTCGGCAAGAGCTCTTACCCCGCGCTGCTCGGCGTCGAAGGCGCCCGGGAGCGAGCGGAGGCCCTCATCGCGGATGCTCTGGAGTCGCTCGCGGAGCAGCAAATGCTTACG
Organism: Gemmatimonadaceae bacterium; assembly: GCA_017881545.1. Taxonomy (GTDB): domain Bacteria; phylum Gemmatimonadota; class Gemmatimonadetes; order Gemmatimonadales; family Gemmatimonadaceae; genus UBA4720. Next base: position 3,672 of record JADGQU010000149.1, on the reverse strand, counting down.
CAGGAGCTTTCACAAGTTGCTAATTTCATAGTCACCCGTACGTCCTGACAAACAAGTCCGACATGTCCATCCTCGACCGTATCCACTCCCCCGCGGATCTCAAGCCGATGACGCGCGACGAGCTGCGCGCCGTTTCCGATGAGATGCGCGCCCGTCTCATCGAGACATGCGCCCGCACTGGTGGCCACATTGGCGCCGGGCTCGGCGTCGTCGAGCTGACCGTGGCGCTGCACGCGGCATTCGATGCGCCGAGGGATCGGATCGTCTGGGATGTGGGGCATCAGGGCTACCCGCACAAATTCCTCACCGGGCGCGCGGACAAATTCGAGACGCTGCGTCAGGAGAACGGGCTGTCGGGATTCCTGAAGCGAACGGAGAGCGAGTACGACACCTTCGGTGCCGGACACGCCGGGACTGCGATATCTGCGGGCTTCGGAATGGCAGTCGCGCGCGATCTCAACGGCGAGGACTTCAAGGTCGTCTCAATCCTCGGCGACGGAGCGCTCACCTGCGGGCTGGCGTACGAAGGCCTCAACAACGCCGGCGCATCGGCGCGCGACTTCATCGTCATTCTCAACGACAACGAGATGTCGATCGCGCCAAACGTCGGCGCGATGTCGAAGTACCTGACTTCGATTCAGCGGAATCCGCTCTACAACCGCGTCCGCTCCGCAATCGGGGCGGTGATCGATGCCGCACCGGGGCCACTTTCCGGAGTAGGTACCCTGGTCAGAAAGTGGGAGGAGAGCGTGAAGACCTTTTTCACTCCAGGCGTTCTCTTCGAGGAGCTTGGCTTCCGCTACTTCGGGCCAATCGACGGCCACGACATTGAGGCCCTCATGGATACGTTCGCGGCGGTGAGGGACATGGGCGGGCCTCGTCTCATTCACTGCATCACGCAGAAAGGGAAAGGTTTTCCGGCGGGCGAGCACATCGAGAAGTGGCACGCGCTTCCGCCAGGGCACGATCCGGCGACCGGCAAACAGCGCAAAGCTTCTTCGGCGAATACAGCGTACACTTCCGCGTTCGGACAGGGACTGGTCGAGCTGGCGAAGGAGAACCCTCGACTCGTCGCCATCACCGGCGCGATGCCGAGTGGAACCGGAACCGCCGCGTTCGCGAAGGCGTACCCTGAACGCTTCTTCGACGTCGGAATCGCGGAAGGGCATGCTGTAACGTTCGCGGCCGGTCTCGCCACCGAGGGAATCCGCCCGGTGTGCGCCATCTACTCGACGTTTCTCCAGCGGGCGTACGACAACGTCATTCACGATGTCGCCATCCAGCACCTTCCGGTCGTGTTCGCGATGGATCGCGCCGGCGTCGTCGGGGAAGATGGCCCCACTCACATGGGGCTGTACGACATCGCCTACATGCTTGCGGTTCCCGGGATGGTGGTCACCGCACCAAAGAACGGGAGGGAGATGATCGCGCTGCTGCGGAGCGGGCTCGAGTACGACAAGGGACCCTTCTGCCTCAGGTATCCGCGCGACGCAACGCCCGATACCGTTCCGCCCGCGGCCGACATCGAGGCGATTCCGCACGCCTCGTGGGAAATCGTTCGGCGCCGCGCCAGCGCGGGGCGCGATGCGGAGAAGACCGTCGCAATTCTGGCGGTAGGCGCCATGGTACTTCCATCGCTTGCAGCCGCGGACATCCTCGCTGAGAGCGGCATGAGCGTGACGGTGGTGAACTGCAGGTATCTCAAGCCCCACGACGAAAGAACTCTGGCCGAGATTGTCGGCGATCACCGCGGCATTCTGGTGGTCGAGGAGGGAACGGTCGTCAACGGCTTTGGCTCGCACATGGCGGCCGTCATCGCGGAGATGGATTCGTCGGTGAGAGTCGTTGCGCACGGGGTCCCGGACGATTTCGTGGATCAGGCGCCGCGCGCGAAGCAGCTGGCGCTGCTGGGGCTGGACGCGCGCGGGATCGCGCAGCGCGCGAGTGCCGCGTTCGGATTGGAGAGCTCGCGGGGCACCCACCTTCGTGCCGTCTGATGCGGGTTGGCGTCATCGGGCATCAGGGGTACGATGAGCTGCCCGAGATCCTGCGGATTCTTTTTCGTGTGGCGCCGGGCATCTCGATCGAGCCGCTGCTCGAGCAGGGCCTTCACGAGGTAGCAGGGAAGGGCGCGCGTCTCGAGGATCCGCAGCACCTCGACGCGCTCGTGACGCTGGGCGGCGACGGTACTCTGCTTCGCGGAGCCCGATTTCTCGACGGACGCGACATTCCCATACTCGGGGTGAACCTCGGGCGTCTCGGATTTCTTACCAGCTGTCAGAGCGACGACTTCGAGCCGGCGCTCAAGAGTCTGGCGAGCGGCGACTACGTGGCTCAACCGCGCATGGCTCTCACGGCGCGCGCGATCGACGCCGAGGGCGTCGCGCGCAAGCAGTGGCGCGCGCTCAATGATTTTGTGCTGCACAAGGGCGGCTTCGCCCGCGTGGTGCGACTCAACGTCTTCGTCGACGGCGAAAGCATCGGCACTTACGCCTGCGATGGCGTCGTTATCTCCACTCCCACGGGGTCTACCGGCTACAGTCTTTCCGCCGGGGGACCGGTGGTGGTACCAACAGTGGAGTCGATCATCATCACGCCGGTTTCCCCGCATACTCTGGCGGTCCGCTCGCTCGTGATTCCCGCGGACGCCGAAGTAACGGTGGAAGCAATTGAGTCTCCCACCGAACTTCTGGTTACGGTGGATGGGCAGGTGGGAACGAGCTTCGTCAAAGGCGAAAAGCTCAAGGTGAGAAAGGCGGACAATCCCGTTCGCATCGTTCGCTTTCCAGGTGCGACGTTCTTCGAGAAAATGCGCGTCAAACTCGGTTGGGGAGGATTGCCCGGCAGCGACCGGCCGTAAGCGATGCTGACAGAGCTGCGCATCCGGAACTTCGCCATCATCGAGCAGGTGACGCTCCCGCTCGCGGAAGGATTCAACGTCCTCTCCGGGGAGACGGGCGCCGGAAAGTCCATCATCGTCGGAGCGCTGGGACTGCTGCTCGGCGAGAGGGCAAGCGCTGATCTGATCCGGACCGGAGCGGAAAAGGCGACGGTCGAGGGCGTGTTCGATGTCAGCGACGTGAAGGGAATCGTCGAGCTGGCCGATGAGCGCGGGATCGAAGTCGAGGACGACACGCTCGTCCTGAAGCGCGAGATCGCGACGAACGGCCGCGGCCGCGCGTGGATCAATGGTGCGACGGTGACCGCCACGGTACTGGCTGAGATCGGCCGACAGCTTGTGAATCTGCATGGCCAGCACGACGCGCAAACGCTGATCGATGGCGAATCGCAGCGTCGCATTCTGGATGCGTTCGGCGGGGCGGAGCCGCAAGCGTCGCTCGTTCGCGGCACTTACGCGGAGCTCTCTGGAATCCGGCGCGAGATCACGAGCCTTTCGTCGCGCCGCGCCGAAGCCGAGAAGCGAGCGGACTATCTGCGGCACGTCGCGAAGGAGATCGAGGATGCGCGCCTGTCGCCCGGCGAAGACTCCAAGCTCGAGGACGAAGCGCGCGTCCTGGAAAACGCCGACGAGCTGCGCACGCTGGCGAACAGCCTCAACGAGCTTCTCTCCGGCGAAGATGCGAGCGTGTTGACGCAGCTTGGAGCCGCACAGCGGCCTTTGACATCAATAGAGAGGATCGATCCCTCGGCGGCGCGGATGCAGGAGTTGTT
>JADGQU010000148.1 GCA_017881545.1 Gemmatimonadaceae bacterium | reverse complement strand
TCAGGGCGCGCTCGTTACCAGGGCGAGCGACCGGGTGCAGCAACAGATCGGGCTTATGTCGGGCGACGTGATCGTCCAGATCAATCGCACTCCTATCGCCAACGCGCAGGATGTGAATCGCATTCTCACGACTTTCGGACGCGGCGGGATCAGGATGTACTTCGAGCGCGGCGGGCAGATTTATGCCACCGAATTCAGCCTGCAATAGTGGCCACCGACCGGTATAGCTCGCCGCTCGCGGAGCGGTACGCTTCGCAAGCGATGCTGGAGCTCTGGTCGCCGGCCACTCGCTACGGCCTCTGGCGCCGTCTCTGGCTCGCGTTGGCGGAGGCGGAGCGCGAGCTAGGCGTCGCGATTCCGGACGAAGCGATCCGGCAGATGCGCGCGAATCTCGACAAGATCGACTTCAAGGCGGTGTCAGCCTACGAGAAGCGGTTCCGGCACGACGTGATGGCGCACGTCCATGCGTTCGGCGACGTCGCGCCCGCGGCCAAGCCGTTCATACATCTCGGAGCGACGAGCGCGTACGTCACCGACAACGCGGATCTGATCCTGATGCGGCGCGGACTCGATCTTCTTCGCGGTCGGATACTCGACGTACTCCGCTCTCTAACGGCGTTCGCCGAGCAGTGGCGCGACCAGCCGACGCTCGGGTACACGCATCTTCAGCCGGCTCAGCTCACCACCGTGGGAAAGCGAGCGACGCTCTGGATGCAGGACCTGGTTCTCGACCTCGAGGAGATCGACTACCGGCGGCGGACGCTTCCCTTCCGCGGCGTAAAGGGAACGACTGGAACACAGGCCAGCTTTCTCGAGCTGTTCGCGGGGGACCACGAGAAGGTTCGCCGTCTCGATCGGCTCGTGACTGAGCGAGTGTCATTCCCCGCCCCGCTGCCGGTGACCGGGCAGACCTACACGCGGAAGCTGGACGCGTTCGTGTTGTCCGTCGTCGCGGGAATCGCGGCCAGCGCCGCCAAGTTCAGCGGTGACATCCGCATGCTACAGTCATTCGGCGAGATGGAAGAGCCGTTCGAGAGCGAGCAGGTCGGATCGTCGGCGATGGCGTACAAGCGAAATCCGATGCGTGCGGAGCGGATCGCATCGCTCTCGCGCTTCGTCAACTCGCTCGAGGGAAACGCCAATCAGACGCACGCCGTCCAGTACTTCGAGCGGACGCTGGACGACAGCGCCAACCGCCGCCTCGTGATTCCGGAAATGTTCCTCGCTACGGACGCGGTACTCTTGCTGATGGCGAACATCTCGAGCGGGCTCGAGGTTCATCCGGCGGTGATCGAACGGCGCCTGCGAGCCGAACTGCCGTTCATGGCGACGGAGCAGCTGATAGTTCGCGCGGTGCACGCGGGCGGCGACAGGCAGGTCGTGCACGAGACGATCAGAAAGCACAGCCTTGCCGCCGCGAGCGCCATGAAGAATGGCGCCGACTCAAACGATCTCCTCGACCGGCTTGCGAAGGACAAATCGTTCGGGGTGAAGCTCAAGGATCTGGAAGGAGTGATCGATCCCAAACGCTTCGTTGGGCGCGCGCCGGAACAGGTCGACGAGTTTCTTCGCGACGTGATCACGCCCCTCTTTGCCGGGGAGACCGCGAAACCGCGCCAGCCGGATGAGCTGAGGGTCTGATGCTGATGCAGGAAAGCGCACTCCCGCTGACTCCCTTCCGCCGCGGCAAGGTGCGCGACGTGTATGAGGTCGACGCCGACCGGCTCCTCCTCGTCGCGACGGATCGCGTGAGCGCGTTCGACGTCGTGATGGAGGAGACCATACCTCACAAGGGCGCGGTCCTGACGCAGATCACCGCGTGGTGGCTGCGCCAGCTCGACGGCAAGGTCGACCACCACATGTTGTCGGCGAACACAACCGAGATCGTCCGCGAGGTACCCCAGCTCCGCGGTCACGAGCAGGAGCTCGCCGGCCGGGCGATGCTCTGCCGCCGCTCTACGGTTTTTCCCATCGAGTGCGTCGTGCGCGGCTATCTCTCGGGCTCCGCGTGGAAGGAATACCAGGAACGCGGCACTCTCGCCGGCGAGGCTCTGAGCAAGGGGCTACGCGAATCCGACCGCCTCGATCCGCCGATCTTCAGCCCGGCGACCAAAGCCGACGAGGGTCACGACGAGAACATCACCGTCGACCGAATGGGGTCGCTGATTGGCAGCTCATCGGCGCGCGAGTTGGAAAGACTATCGCGCGAGATCTACGAATCGGGCCGGGCAATCGCGGCGAAGCGGGGGATCATCATCGCGGACACCAAGTTCGAGTTTGGGCGCGTCGGGAGCACTGGGGGCCAGGGGGTCGAGAAGGTTATATTGGTGGATGAAGTGCTCACTCCCGACAGCTCGCGCTTCTGGCCGGCCGACAGTTACGAGCCGGGACACGCGCAGCCAAGCTTCGACAAGCAACCGCTCCGCGATTACCTGGACGCGGAAAAACGCGCTGGGCGATGGGACGGGAATTATCCTCCGCCGCGGCTTCCGAAAGACGTGATTGAAGCCACGAGCGAGCGCTACCTCGACATTTTTCGTCGCTTGACCGGACACTCACTCGACCACAACAGCTCACATTGAACTTCGCGCGCGAAGGGCTCCTCTTCATTGCGATCGCCGCAGTCATCGCCGCCGGCGCCTTCGGTTTCGCAATCAGCAGGCGCTCGTGGGGACTCTGGCTTTTCGCGTTCGTTCTGCTCCTGGTGGCGCTGTGGGTCGCCTACTTCTTCCGTGATCCCGAGCGTACCGGGGCCCGTGGTCAGTCCCTCGTCGTGTCGCCGGCCGACGGCAAGCTGATCATGATCACGGAGGTCGACGAGCCGGGTTTCATCCACGGCCGCGCGATCAGGCTTTCGATTTTCATGAACGTGTTCAACGTGCACGTGAACCGGTACCCGGTCGATGGCGTCGTCAAATACATCCACTACAACAAGGGCAAGTTCTTCAACGCGGCCGCGGAGAAGTCGAGCCTGGAGAACGAGCAGATGTCGGTCGGAATCGAGACGCCTCACTACCGCATACTCGTGAGGCAGATCGCGGGACTCATCGCGCGCCGGATTGTCACCTACAGCAAACTCGCTGAGACGGTGAAGCAGGGAGACCGGATGGGGATCATCCGGTTCGGCTCGCGGGTGGACGTATTCATTCCAACAGGCTCCCGAGTGCAAGCGAAGCTCGGCGACGCGACGACAGCTGGCGTGACGGTTCTAGCGGATCTGCCAAAGTGATGGTCGCGCCCGATCACTCGCGACGGACCCCCAGGGGAGACGCCGATCGCCCTCGCAATCGAGGTGTGATCATCCTCCCGAACGGATTCACTTTGATGAGTCTGTTCTTCGGGATGTTTGCGATCGTCGCCGCCTCGCGGAGCGAGTTCGATACGGCCGGCCTCTACGTCGTGTTTGCCGGTATCTGTGACGCGCTCGATGGCAGGGTCGCGCGCGCGACCGGAACGGGGTCGCGTTTCGGATCAGAGCTCGACTCGCTGGTCGATGCGATAGCGTTCGGACTGGCCCCGGCGATGATCATGTACTTCGCCGTCCTCAACAGAAACGGCTGGGACTGGATCTTCGCTTTCCTCTTCACAGCCTGCGCGGTGATCAGACTCGCGCGTTTCAACGTGGAACAGGCGGGACGCGCGAAAAAGTATTTCCATGGGCTGCCGAGCCCCGCGGCCGGAATGACGCTCGCGACATACTACTGGTTCAGTCAGACATCGCTTTACAATCAGACGATCCTCGGAGACCTCAACTGGACCACCGGTCTGCGTGGACTGATGCTGCTGCTCGCTTTCCTGATGATCAGCAACGTGTCGTACCCCGCGGTTCCGACCGTCGGATTCAGAAAGATCAGCGAAGTACTCGGCACGCTCGTCGTCGTCACCACGTTCATTGGTGTCTTGTTCCTCAGGAAGGAATTCTATTTCCCGGCGTTCGTCTGCTACGTTTTGTACGGGCTGGCGAAAACGGTCATCTTCGGTCTCATGGACAGGCGTCCGCGCGGTGACTCGCCCGTGATCGACGATGACGACGACGAGGAGCCTTTGCTCCTCACGGCCGCGGGTGTGGTCGATACGGGAACCGAAGCCCGACAACGTTCGCACCGCCGGAAAAGAAGGCGCCGTCCACCTGGTCCAGGCGACTCGACGCGCGGCGGCCCCGGTAATTTTTCCCCGCCGCCCGGTCCGGACGGAGGTCAGCCCTGATGGCGAAGTTCCGCATCGCGGTCCACATCACGCCACGCAAAGGCCTTCTCGACCCGCAAGGGAACGCGGTGCGGGACGCGTTGCGCACACTCGGCTTCAATGCGGTGAAAGACGTTCACGTCGGACGGTACATCATCGTCGAGACCGACGCCTACGATGCTCTCACCGCGGAAGACACGGTGACGGACATGTGCGCCAAGCTCCTGGCGAATCCGGTAACGGAAGATTTCGACATCGAATCGGCGGTGCCCGCATGAAGTTCGGAATCGTCACCTTCCCCGGCTCGAACTGCGATTACGACGCGTTCCAGGCGGTCACCGACATCCTGGGTGAAGAAGCGACGTACATCTGGCACAAGGATCACGACCTTCAGGGATCGGACGTCATCATTCTGCCCGGCGGCTTCAGCTACGGCGACTATCTCCGCGCCGGCGCGATCGCGCGCTTCAGCCCCATCATGCAGGAAGTTGCCGCACACGCCAAAGCGGGCGGTCCGGTGCTGGGGATATGCAACGGCTTCCAGATCGCGTGCGAGGCGGGCCTGCTTCCCGGCGCTCTCATGCGGAATTCGCACCTTCAGTTCGTTTCCGCCGAGGTCCGGATTCGGGTCGAGAACAGCGACACGATGTACACGAACCTGTACGAGCCCGGCGAAATCCTCCGCATGCCTGTCGCGCACGGAGACGGCCGTTACGTAGCGCCGGTAGATATTCTGGAAGAGCTCGAGGCGGAGGGTCGCGTCATCTTCAGATATGCTGACGCTGACGGCACCATCAGCGCGGGCGCCAACCCGAACGGATCCGAACGCAACATCGCCGGAATCATCAACGAGGGCGGAAACGTGCTCGGCATGATGCCACACCCCGAGCGCGCCTGCAGTCCGCTCCTCGGCTCCAGCGACGGCGTTCGACTACTAGAGTCGATTCTCGTCCGAGTGGCCGCCTAGATGTCCCAGGTGAAGGCCCGGCCCGGGGATCCGACAATCACTCCGGCGCTCATCGCGGAGCACGGACTCACGAAGCAGGAGTACGAGCGCCTGGTCGCAATGCTCGGCCGCGCGCCAACCTTCACCGAGCTTGGAATCATCAGCGCCCTCTGGAGTGAGCACTGCTCTTACAAGCACTCGCGCCCCACTCTGAAAACGCTGCCGACCACCGCGCCATACGTGCTCCAGGGTCCGGGCGAAAACGCGGGCGTGATATCCATCGGCGACGGGCTCGCGGTCGCTTTCAAGATCGAGTCGCACAATCATCCCTCGGCCGTCGAGCCGTATCAGGGCGCGGCCACCGGAGTCGGTGGAATTCTGCGCGACGTCTTCACGATGGGAGCGCGCCCGATCGCGATGCTCAACTCGCTTCGGTTTGGCAGCCTCGAGGATTCGCGCGTGCGGTACCTCTTCTCCGGAGTCGTGAAGGGGGTTGGTGACTATGGCAATTGCGTCGGGATTCCGACCGTCGCCGGCGAGATCGTGTTCGATCCCTCCTACGCGGGCAATCCGCTCGTCAACGCGATGTGCGTCGGCCTGTTGCACGAAAAGGATCTCATTCGCGCCAAGGCCGAGGGCGTCGGCAATCCGATCATGGCGGTTGGTGCGCGCACCGGACGTGATGGGATTCACGGCGCGTCGTTCGCGTCCGAGGATCTCTCAGCGGCGAGCGATGCGAAGAGGCCGCGGATTCAGGTCGGAGATCCGTTCACGGAGAAGCTTCTGCTCGAAGCGAGCCTCGAGCTGATCAAGAGCGGGCACATCGTGGCGATTCAGGACATGGGCGCCGCAGGGCTGACGTCGTCGTCGGCGGAGATGGCCGAGCGCGGTGATGTCGGCGTGACGATCGACGTCACCAAGGTGCCGACGCGCGAAAGCGGGATGTCGCCGTACGAGATCCTTCTCAGCGAGTCGCAGGAGCGGATGCTCGTCGTCGCGAAGAAGGGGCGGGAAGATTCCGTTCGTGAAATACTCACCAAGTGGGACCTCACTGCCGCGGTGATCGGCGAAGTCATCGCCGAGCCGGTGTACAGGGTCACCGAAGGGGAGACAGTCGTCGCGGAGTTCCCGGGCTCGAGACTCGTGACGGATTGCCCGAGCTACTCGCCCGAGGCACGCGAGTCGAGCGCAATTGCGGAG
>JADGQU010000147.1 GCA_017881545.1 Gemmatimonadaceae bacterium | reverse complement strand
CCCTCTCACGGCGGTGGACCGGACGACGAGCGGTGGCACGACGTGGATGTCGCCATCGACTTTTCGACGCCGGACGCGCTGCTGAAGAACGTTCCCGCGCTGGCTCGTCGTGGCATCAACATGGTCATCGGCACGACAGGCTGGGCGGCGCATCGGCCCGCGCTCGGTCAGTGTGTCGACCAGTCCGGGATCGGTGTGGTCGTGGCGCCGAATTTTTCGACCGGCGTCGTGATCTTCGAGGCGATCGCCGAGCGCGCCGCCGCGCACTTTGCCGCGCAAGCGGAGTTCGGCGCGTTCATTCACGAAGCGCACCACGCGGCGAAGAAGGACGCGCCCTCGGGAACGGCGCTCTCCCTGAAGCACACGATGGAAGCGGCCGGGTCGTTCACGGCCGTTTCGGGCTGGGGAATGGTAGCGGTTGGAATCATCGCCACTATCGCGGCAACGATCGCCAACGCACAGCACTCGGTGCTGGGAACGATTTACGTCTGGATGGCGGCGGCCGTTCTCGCTCCCGCCGTGATGGGGTGGGCAATCTTCCAAAAGGCGCGGAGGGCTCACGTACCGCTGCTCTCGGGGCCCGGCCGGAAATTCATTCTCAGCTTTTCACCGCCAATACTCGTCGGCGCGCTGCTGACGATCGTCCTTTACCGCGCGGGCGTCGTCCAGGCGATTCCCGGCATGTGGCTGCTTCTTTATGGCGCCGGAGTCGTGGCGGGCGGATCGTTTTCGGTGAGAGTAGTGCCGGTGATGGGGATCTGCTTCATGTTGCTCGGAACTCTCGCTCTTTTCACTCCAGCGTCATGGAACGACTGGATCATGGCCGCCGCGTTCGGCGGTCTTCACATTGCGTTCGGCATTCCGATCGCGCGGAGGCACGGTGGGTAAGCACGGAACCGCGCGTGACGACCGTCGCCCAACGGTGGGAGATTTGCGCACCGTCCGCGGTAAATCGGACGCGAGCCATGCATCGTCGAGAGCCGACTCCCTCGACCGGCTCATTCACGAGCGTCTGCGGCTCGGCATCGTGAGCGCGCTCGCAGTCAACGACTCGCTCAGCTTCAGCGATCTCAAAAAGCTGATGAAGACGACCGACGGCAATCTGAGCGTCCACGCGCGGAAGCTCGAGGAAGCCGAGTACATCGCGTGCACCAAGTCCTTCGAGGGTCGGATGCCGAAGACCGAGTACCGGTTGACGGCCGCGGGACGGCGGGCGCTCGAGCGTTACCTGGATCACATGGAGGCGCTCATTCGCGCCACCCGGGAGCGCTGACGGAGTGCCACACACACACCACTCGATGAAACACCCGCACGCCCTTCATTCGTCCGCAAGCGGGCACCAGCAGCCTGCGCTCGCGCAATCCGGAATTCACGTTGCCATCATCATGGATGGCAATGGACGCTGGGCCAACGCGCGGGGACGTCCGCGTACCGCCGGGCACATCGCCGGCGCGCGTGTGGTTCGAAAGATTGTCGAGGCAGCGCCCGATAGCGGGATAGGGATGCTGACCCTGTACGCGTTTTCCGCGGACAACTGGGCGCGCCCGTCGCGCGAAGTCGCGCTTCTGATGCGGCTCTTCCGGCGGTATTTGGTCGCCGAGACCGACCGGTGCGTGACAAACGACGTGCGCATGCGGATCATCGGACGTCGCGACCGCATCCCGGCCGAGCTGCTGCGCGCGATCAACGTCGCGGAAGACGCCACGAAACAGGGAAAGCGTCTCGATCTGCGGATCGCGGTCGACTACTCGGCGCGCGACGCGATGGTGCTCGCGGCGGAGCTGCTTCGTGGAGCCGAGAGTATCACGCGCGAGGACCTCTCGCGAGCGATGTCCGAGGTGTATCACTGGGACGGCGCGTCCCGCGACGTCGACCTTCTTATCCGGACGGGCGGCGAGCAGCGGCTCAGCGATTTCCTTCTGTGGGAGTGCGCCTACGCCGAGCTGTACTTCACCGATCGGCGCTGGCCGGATTTTACCGCAACGGACCTGCAGAATGCGGTGAATGAATTCCACTCGCGCGAGAGAAGGTTCGGCACCGTACCTGCCGCAGCGGCCGGCTGAGTTCGGCCGGCTAGTTCCGCTGGCGGCTGGCATCCACAAAACCAAGGCAGGGAGCCGTAAGCTGACCCAGGCTGAATTGCTGGGAGCTTTTCCGGCGGATTCCGAATTGCCGGGTTAAGATCACGTACGGTGGCCTAACGTCCGTTTCGGTCTCATTCGCCCGACCCCATCATAAACATCTTAACAACCGATCCGGACCCCCGTCTAACTGAGAAGCCGCAGCATTTCCGCGCGCGGCGCCTAACAGTTGTGGAGGAATGAAATGTCGTCAGCTCGTACCTTGGCGCTCGGCGCCTTGATGATCGTTGGTGTGGCGGGTATCTCAGCGGCCCAGTCGACCACGACTCCCCCGTCGCGCGGACAGCGCTCCGGCGAAATGCAGGGTCGCAGAGGCCCCGGTGGTGGCAGAGAGTTCGGACGTGATCTCAACCTGACTGACGCCCAAAAGGCGCAGATCAAGACGATCCACGCGAAGTACCAGCCGCAGAACGAAGCGCTGCGCAATCAGGCCAAGCCGTTCATGGAAGCGGCCCGCGCTGCGCGTCAGAAGGGTGATACCGCCGCGGCCCGCAGCAACATGCTGAAGGCCCGCCAGGTGATGCAGGGTGGCCAGTCCACCCGGACTCAGGAAATGGCAGAGGTCCGCGCCATCCTGACACCTGATCAGCAGGCAAAGTTCGACGCTCGCCAGAAATCGATGGCAGAGCGTGGAAAGGGCGGACACAAAGGCTGGGGCAAGAAAGGCAAAACCGCTCCCGCAGCAAAGTCGTAGTCAATAGCAATTCAAAGAACGCAAAGAGCCTCCGGCGCTGAAAAGTGCCGGAGGCTCTTTGCATCTCCTCCCAGCCTATCCTCGCATCGCCGCAAAAACTAATTTTGCGAGAACGGAATCTGTTCAGCCCGATTGCTCACGCGCCGCCCCGGCGCGAGGTACCTGATCAATGGCATCTGAAGTCGTCCAGCTCACGCGCCGCGGTTTCGGCCAGACGACGCGCCGCGACGCGTGGTGGGTTCAACCGCTCGTAGTCTTCATCGTGATCACGAGCTTTCTCGTCTACGCGACGTGGGCGGCATTTCAAAACGAGTTCTACGCGTTCGGGAACTACCTCTCGCCCTTCTACTCGCCGCTGTTGTTCTCCGATTCCCCGCACGCCTGGATTCACGGAGGGCGGCCCGCGTGGATCCCCGGGTTCATTCCCTTTTCGCCCGCTCTTCTGATCCTCCCCTTTCCCGCAGGGTTCCGGGTCACGTGCTACTACTATAGGGGATCGTACTACAAAAGCTTCTGGGCCGATCCGCCGGACTGTGCCGTTGGCGAGCCGCGCAAAAGCTATCGCGGCGAGAGATTCTTACCGCTCGTGATACAGAACATTCACCGCTACTTCCTCTACATCGCGCTCGTCTTTCTGGTCATTCTGGCAAGCGACGTTTACAAGGCGATGTGGTTTTTCGACGCAAATACGGGCCGCGACAGATTCGGAATTGGGCTCGGGACGATCATCCTCGCCATCAACGTCATTCTTCTCGGCGGCTACACGCTCGGATGCCATTCGCTCCGCCATCTCGTGGGCGGCTACCTTGACCAGCTCTCCCGCGCGCCCGCCCGCAAGAAGACGTACGACTGCGTGAGCTGCCTCAATCGCGGCCACGCGCGTTGGGCCTGGCCCAGTCTGGTCTGGGTCGCGTTCTCCGACGTGTTCATCAGACTCTGCGCGATGGGCATCTGGCACGATGTGAGGCTCTTCTAGGTGGCCGAATACCAGAGGCACGAGCACGACGTGCTCGTGATCGGCGCCGGTGGGGCGGGACTGCGCGCGGCAATCGAGGCGGCGAACAGCGGAGCGTCGGTGGGTCTCATCTGCAAGTCGCTGCTCGGCAAGGCGCATACGGTGATGGCCGAAGGGGGTGTTGCTGCCGCTCTCGGCAACGTCGACGACCGCGACAATTGGAAAGTTCATTTCGCCGATACCATGCGGGGCGGCCAGTATCTCAACAACTGGCGCATGGCGGAGATTCACGCGAAGGAAGCGCCTGATCGCGTGCGGGAGCTCGAGGCACTCGGCGCGGTGTTCGACAGGACCGCGGATGGCCGGATCCTCCAGCGCAATTTCGGCGGTCACAAGTATCCGCGCCTCGCGCACGTCGGCGATCGCACGGGACTCGAGATCATCCGGACGCTTCAGGACCACGCGGTTCACCAGCCGATCGATGTGCACATGGAATGCACGATCGTCTCGCTTCTCAAGGACGGCAGTCGCATCGCGGGGGCTCTTGGCTACGATCGTGACCGGGGACGGTTCAAGCTGTTCGCCGCGAAGGCGGTAGTGCTCGCCACCGGGGGAATCGGCAGGGCATTCAGCGTGACGAGCAACAGCTGGGAGTACACCGGTGACGGACAGGCGCTCGCGTACAACGCGGGAGCCGCGCTCCAGGACATGGAGTTCGTCCAGTTTCATCCCACCGGAATGGTGTGGCCGCCAAGCGTGCGCGGAATTCTGGTGACGGAAGGGGTGCGTGGTGAAGGCGGAATTCTGGTGAACAAGGAAGGGCGCCGCTTCATGTTCGACGATATCCCCGAGAATTATCGCGGCCAGACCGCCGACAACGAAGAGGAGGGCTGGCGCTACACGCAGGGGGACAAGAACGCGCGCCGGCCGCCCGAGCTGCTCACCCGCGACCACGTCGCGCGCGCCATCATGAATGAAGTGCGCGCCGGCCGGGGAAGTCCGCACGGCGGCGTCTTTCTCGACATTTCGTGGATCAGGGCGAAGCTGTCGAACGCCGAGGAACACATCAAGAAAAAACTTCCAAGCATGTACCACCAGTTCAAGCAGCTCGCCGACATCGACATCACGAAAGAGCCGATGGAAGTGGGACCCACTACGCACTATGTGATGGGCGGAATCCGGGTGGATGGCGACACGCAGATGTCTACCGTACCCGGGCTCTTCGCCGCTGGCGAAGTGGGAGCCGGTCTGCACGGCGCGAACAGGCTCGGGGGGAATTCGCTCTCCGACCTGCTGGTGTTCGGGATGCGCGCCGGAAAGTACGCGGCGGAATTTGCGGTGAGGCAGTCAACTCCCAGGTTGGACGTACAGCAGGCCGATGCGATCGTCCGCGCGGCCCTCGAGCCGTTCGACAGAAAAGGCGGCGGCGAAGGTCCCTACCAGGTCGAGCACGATCTGCAGACGATGATGCAGGAGCTGGTGGGCATCGTGCGCCGGGAAGACGAGATCCGGCGGGCGCTCGATGCTCTGAAAACACTCAAAGAAAGGGCGCGAAAAGTTTCCGTTGCCGGAAACCGCGAGTACAATCCGGGGTGGCACACGGCGCTCGACCTGCAGAATCTGCTGACGGTGTCCGAGATCGTCGCTCGCGCGGCTCTGGAGCGACGTGAGAGCCGCGGCGGACACTTTCGTGACGACTTTCCGGAGAAGGATCCGAGCTTCGGCAAGTTCAACATCGTCATCCGGCGCGGGCCGAATGGTGAGGTGCAGGTGACGCGCGAGCCGATCCCCGAGATGCGAGAGGATCTCAAGCTGATCATCGAGGAGAACAAGTAATGGCCGCCAACCAGTCGGTCGCGCGAAACATCGCCGAGAGCGGCCAGCGCGCCGCCGCGAGAAGCGATACGAGCGCCGGCACCGAAACACGGAGCGCGACCTTTCGCGTCTGGCGCGGCACGGGCGCAAGCGGAAAGCTTCAGGACTACTCGACCAGAGTGTCGGAGGGCATGGTCGTCCTCGACGCAATTCATCAGATCCAGGCAGAGGGCGCGACCGACCTCGCCGTGCGCTGGAACTGCAAAGCGGGGAAGTGTGGATCGTGCTCGGCCGAGATCAACGGGATGCCGCGCCTGATGTGCATGACGCGATTGAGCGAGCTCGATCTCAAGGAGCCGGTCATCGTCGAGCCTATGCGCGCATTCCCGCCGGTGAAGGATCTGGTGACCGACGTCTCCTCCAACTTCCGCGCGAAGAAGAGGATCCGGAAATTCACTCCCAGGCCTCCCGACGCGCCCGACGGCACCTGGCGGATGGCGCAGTCCGATGCCGACCGCGTTCAGGAATTCCGGAAATGCATCGAATGCTTCCTGTGCCAGGATGTCTGCCACGTTCTCCGCGACCACCAGCTGCACGAACAGTTCGTCGGTCCGCGGTTGCTGGTGCACGCGGCCCAGCTCGAGATGCATCCGCTCGACATACTCGACAGAACGGGCGAGCTGAAGGAGAGCCATGGCATAGGTTACTGCAACATCACCAAGTGTTGCACGAA
>JADGQU010000146.1 GCA_017881545.1 Gemmatimonadaceae bacterium | reverse complement strand
GCCAGAGCTTCTCGTAATCAGGATTCGGAAATCCCGTTGCGGTGAGATAGTTCGGCAAAGCGTCGAACCAGACGTAGGTCGTCTGGACGTCGCCCGCGCTCCCCGGGCGCGGGAAGGGAACCCCCCACGAGAACCGGCTTCGGCTGGCGGAAACATCGTCGAGCCCGGAGTCGATCAGCGAGAGAATCTCGTTCCGACGCGTCTTCGGCTGAAGAAACTCCTCGCTCGACACGAGCTTCTTCAGGCGGTCGGAGTACTTGCTCAGGCGGAAGAACCAGTTCTTCTCCTCGACCCACTCGAGCGTGCGCGTCGGGTGCAGGACGCACTTCCCGTCGACGATCTCGTTGTCCTGCTTGAAGGATTCGCAGCCGACGCAGTACCACCCCGCATACGATTTCTCGTAGAAATCGTCCGGGGATTTCTCAAAGATCTGCTCGATCAGCTGCCTTACGCCCGCCTTGTGGGCGGGATCGGTCGTGCGGATGAACTGATCGTAGGAGATTCCCAGCAGGTGCCAGATCTCCTCCGTGCTATCGGCCACCGCATCAACGAGCTCCTGGGGCGACACTCTCCGCTCGGCCGCTGTCTGCGCGACCTTCTGGCCGTGCTCGTCCATGCCGATCAGGAAATGCACGTCGTCGCCCATGAGGCGATGATAGCGGGCAATTACATCGGCACCGATTTTCTCGTACGCGTGACCCTGGTGCGGATCGGCGGTCGCGTAGTCGATCGCCGTGGTAAGGAAGTACTTGGCCAACTATTGGCCGCCCGTCGAATTCGGCTCGTCGCCACCGCGGCCACGGCGGCCGCCGCGCCTTCCACGTCGCCGCTTAGCTGCTCCTTCGGCGTCGCGGGCGCTGCCCTCACCGACGGGCCCATTGGGAAGCGGCCGACGTTCAGTGAAACCGCTAGCGGGCGGCACGAAGACCGGATGTTCGGCCGTGTACAGCAGCTCGGGCGAGATCTCGTCGGGACGAATTCCCTCGATGGCGCTCTCTTCCTCGTCGCCGTTCGTGACGGGAGCGGCGACGCCCGCGAGCTCCTCCGTTTCCTGCTTGAACTCGGCGAGCGTGAGCAACCGCATGTCTCCCTCGACTCCCCGCACGGTGATGCGCTCGCGGAAGATGTCCACGCTCACGACCTTCTCTTCGCCAAGCTTGGTCACGACGATCTTGCCTTCCTTGGGGAAGCGTTTGCGGCTCTGAACGTAGAACTCATGCTCGTAGCGCAGGCAGCACATCAGCCGCCCGCACGCTCCCGAGATCTGCGACGGATTGAGCGACAGACGCTGATCCTTGGCGACACCGAGGTTGACAGGTCTCAGCTCGGGAAGCCAGGACGCCGAGCAGTACTGCCGGCCGCAGCGGCCAATGCCATCCAGTCTCTTGGCTTCATCCCGCACTCCGATCTGCTTCAGCTCGATGCGCGTGCGGAAAAGGGACGCGAGATCGCGCACGAGATTCCGGAAATCGACGCGCTTGTCGGCGGTGAAGTAGAGCGTCAGCTTCTTGCGGTCCCACTGCCACTCGGCGTCGGACAGCTTCATGCCGAGCCCGTTGGCCTTCACGCGTTCCATCGCCTTGCGGCGGGCGTCCTCGTTCAGCCGATCGAGATCCTTCGAGAGTCCGCGATCCTTCTCGGTCGCGAGACGCAGGGCCTTCCGCTCGGGAAGCGACGAGCCGCAGCCGTGCGAGCACCCGCCGTTTCTCTTCTGGGCGAGATCACCGAGGGCGTGGATATGGCCCAGGTCCTCTCCGCGATCGACATCGACGATCACCGCGGCGTGGAGCGGCGGCGGGTCGGGATAATCCCAGAGAAAGAACTCCTTACGGTTGCCCTTGAAGGCGACTTCGACGAGGTGAGCCACTCGCTATTCCGTCCACGCGCCAAGACGGAGAAACTTCTGCCTCCGACGCCGCACCAACTTCT
Organism: Gemmatimonadaceae bacterium; assembly: GCA_017881545.1. Lineage (GTDB taxonomy): Bacteria > Gemmatimonadota > Gemmatimonadetes > Gemmatimonadales > Gemmatimonadaceae > UBA4720. The sequence continues at coordinate 4,429 of JADGQU010000146.1, read as the reverse complement.
CAGGTCGCATCTTGCGCAGCTCTTCGAGGTGACGGTTCACAACCGTCTGGAGCGATTTTGCCGCCACCTCATAGTCAGCGTGCGCTCCGCCCTTGGGCTCGGGAATCACCTCGTCGATCACCTTGAGCTCGAGCAGCTCGGGGGCAGTGATGCGGAGCGCTGTCGCGGCTTTCTCGCGCATCTCGAGACTCTTGGCGTCTTTCCAGAGGATCGCCGCGCATCCCTCGACGGAGATCACCGAGTACACCGCGTTCTCCATCATCAGCACACGGTCGGCGACGCCCAGGGCGAGCGCACCGCCTGATCCGCCTTCGCCAATCACGGTCGCAATGATCGGAACCTGGAGCTGGCTCATCTCGTACAGGTTGCGCGCGATTGCCTCGGACTGGCCGCGCTCCTCGGCCCCGAGCCCGGCCCACGCGCCTTGTGTATCGATGAAGGTGAGAACGGGAACGTGGAATTTTTCGGCGAGCTTCATCAGGCGGAGCGCCTTGCGATAGCCTTCGGGATGGGGCATGCCGAAGTTGCGCTTCAGCTGCTCCTTGGTATCGCGCCCGCGCTGATGGCCGATCACCATGATCGTGTCGTCGTCGAGACGCGCCCAGCCGCCAATGATCGCGGCGTCGTCGCGGAACGCCCGGTCGCCGTGGAGCTCGATGAAATCGGTGAACGCGAGCCTGACGTAGTCAGCGGTGAATGGCCGCCTCGGATTGCGGGCGACCTGGACGCGCTGAAACGGGGTGAGATGCTTGTAGACTTCCTCGCGCAGATCTTCGAGCTTCCGCTCGAGTGGCTCGATCGCTTCGGCGACGCTCAGCTGACTGTCGCCCGCGGTCTTCTTGATCTCGTCGATCTGCCGTTCCAGCTCGGCAATCGGCTTCTCGAACTCGAGTTGTGTCGCTGATGCCACCAGTCAGCTCCCCCGCTGGAGTCGAACGGAAGACTCGCCCAGGATATTACGCAGAGCACTCAACGTTGCGCCATCGGCCGCCAGTGTGAGCGATCTCGAGCGCAGACGCGCCTGTGAGCCCGTCCCATCGCTCCAGCGGAACTCCAGCGGCGCCGATCCCGGATAGGTCTCGGCGATCGCGCGCACATCCGACATTACGTCACCCGAGTATGCGCCCTTCGACAGGTCAATCGCAACTGTCACCTGTCCATTAGTACGCATCTCGGCCAGCTTCGTTGCCGAGTCCACGATGTAGGCCGGGTTGTCGCCGCCCTCGTCGCGCCTGGAGTAGGCGCCCTTGAAGAGCATCGGCACGTCCGTGCGGATCTGGTCGTTCAGCGTCGCCCACTTCTCCGGGAAGATCAGAACTTCCGCGGATCCCGAGAAATCCTCGATCGTCACCCGCGCGAACTCGGAACCGGTTTTCTTGCTCATCTGCCGCTTGATGTTCGTGACGACGACGGCGAGCGTCATCGGCTCGGGACGCCACTTTCCGAGGTCGCTGACCGAATGGGTCGAGAAGATCTCCGCTTCGGTGCGGAATCTCTCGAGCGGATGGCCCGAAATGTAGAAGCCGAGAATCTCTTTTTCCTTTGCGAGGCGTTCGGACTCGGTCCACGCCGGGATGTTGGGAAGGACGTGCGAGCTTCCGGCCTTTTCGGTCTCCCCCGCCGGCACGCCAAAGAGCGACACCTGCCCGGTCACCAGGTCATCCTGCTTGAGCGAAGCTTCACGGATGGCGAGATCGAGCGCTGCCACAAGCTGCGCGCGGTGTCCCTCGAAGGAATCCATCGCTCCGGCGTGAACGAGCGCTTCGAGAACGCGCTTGTTGCAGACGCGGAGATCTATTCTCTCGCAGAGGTCGAACACTGATTGGAACGGTCCGTCCTTCTTGCGGGCGGCGACAATCGAATCGATCGCCGTGCGTCCGACATTGCGAATACCACCAAGGCCGAAGCGGATCTTCGTCTCGCCGATGACGACGAACTTGTAGCCCGATTCGTTGACATCCGGGGGCAGGATTTCGAGGCCTGGCTCCTTTGCGCCGGGCACGTGAAGCTGCCGCGCCTCATTGATGTACTTGACGACATTGTCCGTGTCGCCGATCTGCGACGACAGCAACGCCGCCATGAAGTCGGCGGGGAAGTGCGCCTTGAGCCAGGCCGTGTGGTACGAGATGATCGAGTAGGCGACGGCGTGCGACTTGTTGAAGCCGTAGCGGCCGAAGGTCTCGATCTGGCTCGCGATTTCCTCGATGATCGTGCGGTCGTGCCCGAGTCCCACCGCCTTCTCGATGAACTTGCCCAGCTCGGCGCGAATCAGCTCAGCGTCCTTCTTACCGACGGCTTTGCGCAGCACGTCCGCTTCGGCGAGCGAAATTCCCGCCAGCGTTTGCGCGATACGCATCACCTGCTCCTGGTAGGTGATGACGCCGTAGGTGCTCTCGAGAATCGGCTTGAGCGCGGGAAGAATGTAGGAGACCGGCTCCTCGCCGCGCTTGCGACGCATGTACACCTTGTGCATCCCGGTATCGAGCGGGCCCGGGCGCATCAACGCATTCGACGCCACGAGATCGTCGAAGCGATCAGCGCGGATGCTCTTCAGAATGTCGGTAGCGAGCGGCGATTCGAACTGCAACACGCCGACGGTTCTTCCGGCGCGGAGCAGGAGGTAGGTGTCGGGATCGTCGAGCCCGAGCGCGTTGAGGTCCGGCGCGGAGCCGGTGCGCTCGCGGATTCCGTGCAGCGCGTCGTTGATGACGGTGAGAGTGGTGAGGCCGAGGAAATCCATCTTGAGCATGCCGGCGTGCTCGAGCGCGTTCATGTCGTACTGCGTGACGACAACGGAGTCTTCACCGCCATTGGACGATCCCGAGCCCTTCGATGCCTGCGTGCAGATCGGGACGTATTCGTCGAGCGGGCCAGGCGCGATGACGATACCGGCGGCATGCACGCCGGCGTGACGCGAGAGTCCTTCGAGCCTGATCGCGTAGTCAAGGAGCCGGCGGTAGCGCTCCTTTCGCTCGACTACTTCGCGGCTGTCGTCCTTGCGCACTTTGTAGAACTCCCGAATCTCGGGAATCCGCTCGATCGATTCCTTGACGGTGAGCTGGAAGTTGGGGTGGTTCGGCACCAGCTTGGCGAGATAGTCTGTCTCGGCCGGACTGAATCCCAGAGTTCTGCCCACATCCTTGATCGCGGCGCGGGACTTCAAGGTTCCGAAGGTGATGATCTGGCCGACCGAATCACGGCCATACTTCTGGCGCACGTACTCGATGACTTCTCCGCGACGCTCGAAGCAGAAGTCGACGTCGATGTCGGGCATCGACACGCGCTCAGGATTCAGGAAGCGCTCGAAGAGCAGGTCGAACTTGAGCGGGCAGACGTCGGTGATGCGGAGCGAGTAGGCGACGAGCGAGCCGGCAGCGGATCCCCGGCCCGGCCCGACGGGAATTCCCTTGTCGCGCGCGGCCCTGATGAAATCCTCGACGATAAGGAAGTAGCCGGCGTACCCGGTGCTGGTGATTACACCAAGCTCGTAGTCGAGCCGCTCGCGCACTTCAGCGGGGAGCGGAGTGCCGTAGCGCACGACAGCTCCTTCTTCCGCCAGGCGCACCAACAGCTCGTTCTCCGTCTCGATCCCCGAAGGGAGGGGAAACGACGGGACCCTGTACTGCTTGGAGAACTGGATCGAGGTCTCGTCCGCTATTCGCAGCGAATTCTCCAGGACATCCTTGCGTCCGGGGAACCGCTCGGCGATCTCGGGCGCGCTCTTGAAGTAGAGGCCCTCGTCGTAGTGCATCCGGTTGGTGTCGGAGTAATCCTTGCCGAGCCCGATGCAGAGGAGGACGTCGTGCGCGTCGTGATCGTCGCGGGTGAGGAAGTGCGTGTCGTTGGTGGCGAGGACAGGGAGACTCAGCTCTTCTGCGAGCTGGAAAACTCGGCGGTTCAAGGTCGCCTGATTCTCGGAATCGTGCGCCTGGACTTCGAGGTAGTAGCGATCGCGGAAGACGTCGGCGTACCATGACGCAGCGGCGCGAGCCTGGTCGTACTCGTCGGAGAGCAGGTGGTGGGCGATCTCACCGGCCATGCAGGCGGAGGAGACGACGATGCCTTCGCTGTATTTGGCGAGCAGCTCCCGATCTACGCGCGGTTTGGCGTAGAAGCCTTCCGTGTAGGCGAGGGAGGAGAGCTTGACTAGATTCTTGTACCCGGTCGCGTTCTGGGCGAGGAGGACGAGGTGGTAGTAGGGTTTGCCCCGATCCCCTCCGATGCGGTCGCGGGCGCGTCTATCGCCCGGTGCGACATAGGCTTCCATGCCGATGATCGGCTTGAGCCCCGCTTTTTTGGCCTTTTCCTGGAAGTCCCACGCTCCGTGAAGGTTGCCATGATCGGTGATCGCCAAGGCTGGTTGTTCAAACTCCAGCGCCTTATTGATGAGATCATCGATGCGGTTTGCACCGTCGAGAAGCGAGTATTC
>JADGQU010000145.1 GCA_017881545.1 Gemmatimonadaceae bacterium | reverse complement strand
TACTCCGCGTACTGACCGTCCTCCAACAAATGACGCGCTTCAATCCGCGCGAACTCCTGCTGCACATGCGCATAGGGATCGACCGGCGGCTTGGGCCGGTTGCGCCACCGCCACCATGCCCACCACAGAAGGACCGCCGCGATCGCCATGGCGAGCAGCCCCAGCCAGAGCAGCCAGTTGATGACTGGCAGAACGATCAGAGGACGCGCTGGTTTCGGAACCCGTAACGAACTGTCGGCCGGCAGGACGGACTTGACGAAGATCGTGGCGCCCTTCAGGGACGGACGCCGCTCCTGGCCCCCGAATGTGACCCGTACGTCCGGAAACCGTAGCGGCCGGGTCCCGACTTCCCATGCCACCAGATGATAGAGTGCGACCGCGGTGTCGCCGAGCATCGTGACGACCCTTTCGCCGCGAAGCTCGATCGGCCGAATGCCATTTTGGCTCGTCGTGTCGGGCCCAAGTGGGAACTCGAACCGCACTCCCTTGGGCGCGAGCACCTTTACGAACAGGTTGAAGGGTTCGCCGACGAGCACCGTGTCCGGGCTCACCCGATAACCCATCTGCACCGACAGCTCGGCCCGCGGGTTTTGGACTGTTTGCGGAGCTATCGCCTGCCAGAGCAATAGCGCTAGGCTCGCGAAGTTCACCGTCGCCTGGACCGCGTCTCTCTGGCGCGGAAGAAGCGGAGCAACGGCTCGACGACTCCTCCTTCCGTTCGCACCGCGACTTCGTCGATCGCGAGCCGCCGCAACAGATGCTTCCGCTCTTCGCGCTCCGTCGCGACACGCTCCGAGTACGCTTCCCGGACATTCGCGCTGCTGGTGTCGACCTCGATGGTATCACCGGTCTCCGGATCCATCAGCCGCGCGATGCCGATGTCGGGCAGATCGCGCTCGCTCGGGTCTTCGACGGTAACGGCTACGACGTCGTGCCGCTGCGCCAGAATCTTTAAAGGATGCGAGATGTCGCCCTCGAGAAAGTCCGAGACGATGAACACGATCGCTTTCTGGTTCAGCATCTTCGCCACGTAATCAATCGCGGTCACCATGTCCGTCCCGCGCCCGACGGGCTCGAACGCAAGGAGATCGCGAATGATCCGCAGCACGTGACGTCTCCCTTTCCGCGGCGGAATGACGTGCTCGATGCGATCGGTGAAAAGGAGAACGCCGACGCGGTCGTTGTTTCGAACCGCGGACATGGCCAGCACGGCCGCCAGCTCGCTCGCCAGCTCGCTCTTGAATCTCTTCACGGTCCCGAATCTCTCCGAGCCGGAAAGATCGACGACCAGCATCACCGTGAGCTCGCGCTCTTCGATGTAGCGCTTGACGAACGGGCGCCGCATACGAGCGGTGACATTCCAGTCGATCGAGCGGACTTCGTCCCCGGGCTGGTACTCGCGCACTTCCGAGAACTCCATTCCCTGGCCCTTGAACACCGAGCGGTACTCGCCGGTGAAAACGGAGTTGACCAGCCCGCGCGTCCGGAGCTCGATCAGCTTCACCTGCCGCAAAATCTCGGGCGGCACCCCCATCGGCTTCTCGGGAGTGCGCTTGGGCGCCTCCTTGCGGCGGCGGCGCGAGCGGAAAATCCCGATCACGGAACCGGTATCGCTTCCAGGATGCGGGAGACGATCTCGTCGCTCGTCACCTCTTCCGCTTCGGCTTCGTAGGTGCGGAGCACGCGGTGACGGAGAACGTCGGGCGCAATCGCCTTCACATCGTCCGGTGTCACGAACGCGCGTCCGCGGAGAAAAGCGTGGGCGCGTGACCCCTGGGCCAGCGCCAGTGTCGCGCGCGGGCTGGCGCCGTATTCGATCAGCGGCTTCAGCTCGGCGAGTCCGGACTGATCTGGATTGCGCGTGGCATGAACGATCTCGACGATGTAGTCGACCACCCGCTCGTCGATGTACAGCTCGGCGATGTGCCGGCGGGTGTCGAGGATCTGCTTCGGCGTGGCGACCTGATCGACGGGGATCGGCTCACCGCTCGCCATCCTTCGCAGCACCTCCTTTTCCTCCTCGCGTGTCGGGTAGCCGACGTGGAGCTTCAACATGAAGCGGTCCACCTGGGCTTCCGGCAGCGGATAGGTGCCTTCCTGCTCGATCGGATTCTGTGTAGCGAGCACGAGGAACGGCTCCTCGAGCACGTGGGTCGTCCCGCCAATCGTCACCTGCTTCTCCTGCATCGCTTCGAGCAGCGCCGCCTGGACCTTCGCAGGCGCGCGGTTGATCTCGTCCGCCAGAATGATGTTGGCGAAGATGGGCCCCTTCTTGACCGAGAATTTTCCGTTCGACTGATCGTAGATCTGAGTGCCGACGACGTCGGCAGGCAGCAGGTCGGGGGTGAACTGGATCCGGCTGAACGAAGTGTTGATCGTCTCCGCCAGAGTCCGGACGGTCAGAGTCTTCGCGAGCCCCGGAACTCCCTCGAGGAGCACGTGCCCACCCGTGAGCAGGCTTATCATGAGCCGCTCTACCATGTAGTCCTGGCCGACGATGCGGCGGCCTACCTGGCGCACGACCTCCTGCACCATCGATGCATCAGCGGCTATTGCGGTGGTTCCGTTCACGTCTTGCTCCTCCCGTGGTTTTCCTGCTCTTGCCGCCGCCCTTCGTGAGCGCGGCGATGATCTCCGTTTCTCGCGCCGTCAGCGGGCGCGTCTTGCCAGATTCCAGCGTTCCGAGTTTCACCGGGCCGAATTTTGTTCGCACCAGCCTCAGCACCTCGAGGTCGAGCGCTTCACACAATCGTCGTACTTCCCTCGTCTTCCCTTCTGCAATCGTCAGCTCCACGTCCCACGTGCCGCGTCCAAGTCGTCGCGCCGTTACCGCAGTCGGCATGACCAGCCCGTCCTCCAGCTCTACACCCTTCATCGCCGCTCGTGCCGCATCCGCGCCGTCGCCCCGCACTGTCGCGACGTACGTCCGCTCGATCTCGTTGCTCGGGTGTGTCAATTTGTGCGCCGCGTCGCCGTCGGTCGTGAGCAACAGCACTCCTTCAGTCATGTAGTCAAGGCGCCCGACATAGGTGAGCCCCGGCAGGTCATCCACCAGATCGAAAACCGTCCTCCGTCCTCCCGGATCGGACCGCGTGGTCAACACCCCGGTCGGCTTGTTGAGAACGATCCAACCCGGTGCGGCTGGTAAGGCAACGGCCTTGCCATCGACGGTGATCTTGTCCTGGTTGGGGTCGACGCTCTGCCCCGTTTGCGCGACGGCTCCATTGATGCTCACGCGCCCCGCTGCAACCAGCTCTTCGGCCTTGCGACGAGATGCGATGCCCGCGCGCGCCAGCGCGCGCTGAATTCGCATTGTTCCGGGCATCAGTCTGCCCGCCGGGGCGCCTCGCCGTTACCGGTGGTGGCGGGCAGTCCCCCCGGCGGAGTCGCCGGGCGCGGAGCTCGCAACGCGATAGCAAGCTCGTCGGCGCGCGGAAGTTCTTCCAGATGCCTTAGCGCGAACTGCTCCAGGAACGACGGCGTGGTGCCGTACATCAGTGGACGCCCCAGACCTTCACCGCGCCCAGTCACGTCGATCAATCCGCGCTCGTGGAGTGATTTGAGAATCGCTCCCGCGCCAACACCCCGAATCTCTTCGATCTCCGAGCGTCCAATCGGCTGCCGGTAGGCAATGATCGCGAGCGTCTCGAGCGCCGCCGTCGACAACCGCTGTGGACGCGCCGCGAGCTGCGCGCGCTCGATCGCTTCCGTGTACTCCGGACGCGTCAGGATTTGCCATCCGCCGGCAACCGGGATCAGCTCGACGCCGTGGCCGTCCGTGTCGTAGTGGACGCGTAGCTCGTCGAGCGCCGCCTCGAGCGTCGTTTCCGCGTCGTCGGCGTGAGCCGCAATAGTGCGCAGCGCGGCCTCGGGTATCGGTGTGGCGCTCGCGAAGAGCGCCGCTTCAAGCAGCTTCGCTAGAGGAGTCACGTGTTATCTCGAACGCGGCGAACGCGCGCGGCTGCAGAAGTCGGAGCTCTCCGCGCTTTGCGAGCTCCAGGAGCGCGAGCAGGAGCGAGAGGACTTCCCATGGCTCCGCCTTTTTCGGAAGGATGTCTTTCCACTGGGCGCGGGCGCGGATCGCCAGCAGGGCGCGCACGATTCCTATCGCGCCATCCACATCGAGCGCGCGCGGAATCACATCGTGGATGTGGGGCTTTCTGGCGAGCCGCAACACGCGATCCACGGCCGAGAGAAGCTCGGGAAGCGAGAGGGAGAGCTTGCCCGGCACCGGGATCTGCACCGCTTCCTGGGAGTACGCCCGCGCGAACCGCCCGCGCCGATCCTCGGCCCTGCGCTCCAGAACGTCGACGACCTCGCGCACCTGCTGGTACTCGAGCAGCCGCCGCACGAGCTCCGCGCGCGGATCGTCCCACACATCCTCTCCCTCTCGCCTGGGGAGCAGCGTCTGTGCCTTGATACGGACGAGCCTGGCAGCCATCTCGAGATAGTCGGCGGCCTCGTCCAGCTTGAGCGACGAGATCCGCGCCAGGAACTGCTCCGCGATCCGCGCGATCGGGATGTCGTAGATGTCGATCTGCTCGTCCCGAATGAGCGTGAGCAGGAGATCGAGCGGTCCCGAATACTCCGCCAGCTCGACGACGAAGACTTCGGAGGCCCCCGACTCAGCGACAGCCAGAGCACCCGCAGACATCGAATCCGCCGAGATGTAGCTCACATCGTCCATGGGCTGGGGATGATGAATGGCATTACCGCTCGCGACGCCATTGTATCGAGGAAGATCACCGGCGCGAACCACAGGTTGATCAAGGGTCGGCCAAAAGTGAGCAGTACGATAAGTATGATCAATCCCTGCGAGCCGAGGCGCTGGTAGTTGAGCGCCCAGGCTGGGGGAAGGAGGTACTTGAAGACGTGCGAGCCGTCGAGAGGCGGAATCGGAATGAGATTGAATGCGGCGAGGGCGAGATTGATCCACACTCCAAAGAGGAGCATTGTCTGGATAATCGCGCCGGTGTCGGACAACACTGGTGAAAGCCGCGCGATAAACCCCGTCAGCATGATCAGCGGGATGCAACAGATTGCGATCACGACGTTCGTGGCCACGCCGGCGAGCGAAACAATGATGTCACCGCGCTTGTAGTTGCGATAATTGCGCGGGATGACCGGCACCGGCTTCGCGCCGCCGAACGCGAGCTGCCCGCCCGAGCCGAAGTACGTGAGCAGCGGCAGCAGGATCGTCATGAAGAGATCGATGTGCGGGATCGGATTCCAGGTCAGCCGGCCAAGCATGTAGGCGGTATTGTCTCCCTGCTTCATCGCGGCGTAGCCGTGTGCATACTCGTGCGCGACCATTGAAAACAGGAGCACCGGCGCGATCAGAATGAACTGCTGAATCGATTTATCCAATTGGCTCTGGCTGAAGTGATTGATCCGCGTGTAGAAGTTAGCATTCCCCACTATCGCTGGGCACCCACTGGCAAAAGAATCCACCCGCGCCCGTTGACGTGAGCCCCTTTCAAAGGCAAGTTTCATAGCTAAACCACAGCCCTAAAATACCCGGAGATCAAGTAGTGCCAAATCTTGCTTCAGCGAAAAAGAACATGCGGAAATCACGCGCCGCTGCCATCCGCAACCGCGCCCAGAAATCCGCGCTCCGCACCGCCCTCAAGCGGGCGACCGCCGGAACCGCTGAGGAGAGACTCGCCGCGGTGAAGCTGCTCGACCGGGCTGCGCGCAAAGGCCTCATCCATCAGAACGCGGCAGCCCGCCACAAAAGCAGAATGGCGAAGGCCGCGAAGTAGACCCTCACGAATGTCAAAAGGGCGCCCGAAGGCGCCCTTTTTTGTTTTCCGTAGCCACCCTACATCGTGGCCAGCTCGCCCCCACAGCGCTCGCAGTACCACTCGGTGGGATAGTTCGCGGCGCCGCACTCGGGACACTTGAGAGTCTTGTGCTGCTCGGACCTCGGATCCTGCGTGCCGCCGGTCTTGGGAACCGAAGGCGGAGTCGCGACCGCTGTCGAGGGGGGCGAGCTCGACGTGGATGGCGGAGAACCCGACGCTGACGGCGGCGCGCCCGATCCGCTTCCCGGCCGAAGAACCGGAAACTCGTCGAATGGCGAACGGCCGCTGGGAGCGTTCTGGGGCGGCTGCTGCACGCGAGACGCTGCGGGCGGCTCGGAGCGACTGGGTGGGTTCAGCGTCGGTGGCTCGGGAATCGCCGGGCGTGACACCACGGGAGATATCGGCGCCCGCGTGTTGTCGGTCGAGACTCCTCTGCCCGCCGCGATCGCTTCCGCCTGCCTTTCCTTCACACTCAACGCGAATATCCGGTTCAGCTCATTGAGCTGCGCTTCGAGCGCGGCCTTCTCCTTGACGAGACGCGCCAACTCCTTGTCCCACGCGCCGCCGATCTCTTTCCACTGCTT
>JADGQU010000144.1 GCA_017881545.1 Gemmatimonadaceae bacterium | reverse complement strand
CCGACCATCTGATTGGCCACGACCGCGAGAATCACGGACGCCGTGCCGATCGCCATGACGCGCGCGTACGACAGCACGTTTCCGAGTGTCGTCATTAGTTCGATCATCCCGAGCACGCCCTCCGCAAACACGAGGACAGGAAACGCGACCAGCAGCAGTATCACGGCCGGCGTAAAGAGTCGCGCCGGAAGAACCTTGAACGCGGCCAGCAGAGCAGCCACGACGAGCAGGACCATCACAGCCGACACACCGCGGCCCACCGCCCTCCTTGCATCCTTGCGTCCCGCGGCAACCGCGCCAAGTGCGAGCCCAAGCACGACGTGAACGACGCCGAGACCCACCGCTGCGGCGAGCGTGGCGAACACCGCCTGCTCGCGATCCAGCAACAGCGGACGCACGCCCAGTGTGCGCCGGGCGATATCGCCGAAGAACTCGCCGAAGAGCACGCCGAACACGATAGCGAACGCCGCGCATGGGCCCGCTATTTCCGCCGCTGTGCGGGCCAGCGACCCGGGTTTGGCGCGCGCATGCACGATGAGAGCGATCACGCCCAGGACAATGCCATAGCCGACGTCACCCATCATCATCCCGAAGATGAGCGGGAAAAAGACGGCCACGAACGGAGTCGGGTCGATCGAACCGTAGCGCGGCAGCGGGAGAAGAGCGAGCAGCTTCTCGAATGGCCTGAAGAGGCGCGGATTGGCGAGGACCACCGGCGCGTCCTCCGAGCCCCAGTTCTCGCGCGCGATCGTCTCGATGATCACGGCTGCTCCGGCGGCGGCGCGAACGCGTTGCTCGAGCTGGCCCACGCTCCCCGCCGGCAGCCAGCCTTCGATCGTGAATGCGTGGCCCGTCTCCGCCGTGCGTTCGCGGGCAGACGCGGCGGCGAGCCAGTCCTCGACGGCCGCTTGCGCCTTCCACATCGCGTCCCCACGAGCTTTGCCGAGCGCGGTGACGTTGCGCTCGCATTCCTCCACCTCGCCAGGGATCGCTGACAGGCGTGCGAGCATCTGCGGAATCGCCTCGGTCAGCGGCAAGGATCGGTACGCATCGGGCAGAGGAACCTCGGGTACCCGCGCTTCGGCAAGGCGTGCCTCGAGGCGATTGCTGAACTCGTTCGGCAGGATGAGCAGAATCGCGACGTCACCGCCCGGCAGGGGATGGATCGACATTGTGAACTCCGCGCCGAGCTCTTCGCGCAGTGCGGATGCGAGCACATCCACCGCGCCACGCGCTGACGCCGGCACCACCACCGCGTGACTGGTGAGTCGCCTCGAGTCGGCGACTTTGCGGATCGCGGGTAGCACGGCCAGCAGGAACTCGCGATACCGAGTGATCAGCGCTCGTTCGTCGCGGAGCGCAGCCTGGCGGTCGAGGAGACCTCTGGCCTCTCGACGCGTCCGGCGCGCGAGCCGCGCCCAGCGCGCGAAGTCGCCGGTGGTAATCGTTGCGGGCGCGACACGGTGCGGGGCAACGCGCAGCGAGTGCAACGCGTCTCTGGCGTCCTCCAGCAGCCGCGTCAGTTGGCGTCGCCTGCGTTCACGCGACGGGCCAAGTCGGGCTGGTCTCACGCCGACGCGGTCCGGCAACTCGGCGAGTTGAAGCTGCCCCAGGTCCTGCACGGCCCGAAGCACCGCATCGACCTCGTCCTTCGGCCCGATGATGCGCACGCGGCTCATCGGAACGATCACGGCGCACCCTCCACGATGAGACCGGTCACGCGGTCGGCCACGAACGCGGCGAGCCGCGCAACATCGGCTGCATTGAGCGAGCGGTATCGTGCCGCGAGGCGGGCGGCGACCTCCTCGATTTCGGCGCCGGCCGCCGCCTGGCGATCGCGCGCCAGCGCGTCGAGTTCGGCTAGCTCCCTATCAAGGGCAGTAGCGGCCTCACGCTCGCGCGCCTCAATGTCGACGCGTGCGGCATCGAGCAGCGCGCGGGCCTCGTCGGCCGCGGCGGCTTCCCCCGCGGCGATTTCACGTTCAACCGCGAGAAGTTGGTCCAACGCCGAAGGCGGGGCGGTGTCTCCAGAGTCGGGGGTGCGGTTGGGGTTCGTCGTCTTCACCGATTCGGCAGTGTGGCCCTGCTACCACGCCTTCGCACAGTCAACACTATTCGGAGCAAGATCGGTCATCCGGGTAAACCACGCGGGGCCGGAAGGAAATACTACGATCCACCCGGCCCCGCCTTCGCTATGTCCACCACCGGCTTGGTCGCTATCGCAGCGCCGCCCCGTTCACGTGTTCCCGCGGTGGAGGGATGAACTGGAGTGAAAGCGGAACCGAAATATTCGGCGTCACGCCATAGTCTTTCTGGAGCTGATTGATCGAGGCTACGAGGAGCTGCTCGATCAGGAACGGATTGTGGACGAATCCGCCCGGTGCCTGTGCCAGCGACACGTTGAACTGCGTGCCGAGGCATGACGTGTACTTCGGCCCGCCGAGCGTGCACTCGCTGGCCTTGATCGCCTTGACTTTGGCGATGGCCGAATTGGCCGAGGCGATGAGCTGGAGTATCCGCGTCGAGTCGGTGAGGTACAACGTCCTGGCCACCGCCTCGGTGGCGTGGCAGCCGCTGGAGACACACGAGCGGAACGTTTTCCCGGTGATAGTGCACGATTGGTCTTTCGTCGGTACGCCGTTGGCGTCCACGCACGGGGCGGCGATGAACCGGTGCCCGGTGGCCTGGAAGACGAACTTGCCGGTGGCGAGGTCGGTGGCCGCGTACCGGGCGACGTGACACGTGGCGCATAGCTTGGGGTTTGCGGACGGCGTGCCATGGGTGCCGATGATCGAGTCGCCGGTGCTCATTCCCGGAGGGAACCAGCCGGCAAGCCCGAGGAGCGTCGGCCCTTCGGGTGAATGGACGCTGTTGCGTGTCGTGACCTGCGACGGATCCGCGCGCCGCTGGTGACATTTCATGCACAGATTGTCGTCTATGTCCGGGGCGCTGATGGAGAAGCGAAGCTGGTGGTCGTTACCGGAACCGTGCGGGTCGTGGCAGGTAGCGCACACGATCGGCAGGGCGTTCGCCGCGGTGAGGCCGGTCGTCGCGACCTTCTCCACGTAATTCTCGGTGACACCGAACTTGTTGAGCGCACCCTGGGCCGTGTGACACCCTACGCAAGTCAGATCGGCGTTGGGAACCGTTCCGGACTGGACGATCGAGTGTGAAAGGCCCCCCTCATTGGTCAGCTTCCACTCGTCGACGAATGGATTGTGCACCCCGTTGTGGCATTCACCGCAGCCATTGGTGGCGTTGGTGTCTGCCTTGATCGAAGCCAGCGGGCGGTTGGCGGAGGTGGGACCGCTCGCATGAGTAAATCCCGGGCCGTGACAGCTCTCGCATTGCACGTCCTGATAGCGCACGTCCTTGGTGGTGCGATAGCCGACCGCGGTGTCGCTGATCGCATTCCCGAGGTTGCTGACACTGTGACAGGCGTTGCACGTCCCCGTCGCCCCGCCGCTCCCCTGAAGATCGCTCCACGCGTTCGCGTGCTTGGTGCCCGCCCAGCGGGTCTGGAAGTCGACGTGACATGATCCACAGACGGTCTGCTTGTTCGCAGCATCGAAGTAACCGATGAAATTCGCCGCGGCGACCGGCGGTGGAGCGAAGTTGGTACCGCTGCGATACACGATCCTATCAGATCGGCAGGTCAGGGCGACAGCCGACGCCGCAATAATGAGAAACGTCCGTCGAACGCGATTGAATCGATTCATAAGATTTTTCCTCTAGGAACCGCACCCAGTTTTCGCCGACAATCTTCGAGTCGTGTCTCTGTGGTGGACGACGCTCGACGACCGAGTCCCTGCCAATTACCTGCGAAGTCTGTGCCGACCGGTTGGCTGTGACTGTGTCAACCCGAAAGTCAGGAGAGTACACGCCCTCCGCTACGATGTGGAATCTAGAATGAAACGATGGCGTGCGCTGTAGTCGAATCCCCGACAGCACGAATCCCTGACAGCACGAATCCCCGACAGTATCTATCCCATTGACTCGGCATTGAGAGTCTCGCAATGAACGCTGGACACGAGCGACCGCGGGCATACATTGGGACTGTCATTCCGTGATATCCGCGCGGACGGTCGGTGTTTCGCTTTCGCGAATGTCATCGGCAGCATCGCGCGAAGAGGCGTCCAATGTGTCTTGGGATTCCCGGCAGGATCGTCGAGCTCCGTGACGACACGGGGCTAGCGATGGGCGTGGTCGACTTCGGCGGCGTCCGCCGTGAAGTGTGCCTGGCCTACGTACAGGACGAGGCCCGCTTGGGCGACTACGTCATCGTCCACGTCGGCTTCGCGATTTCGATGGTCGACGAGGCCGAGGCGCACCGCACCTTCGAGGTGCTCCGCGAAATGAGCCAGCTCGACGAACTCGGGTGGCTGGATGAGGTGGCGGAAGCGGCAGGAGCCTCACTTGGCAGCGCGACGACCGTGACGCAAACCGGGAGCCGCATTCCGTGAAATACCTCAGCGAGTACCGCGACGCGGCGATCGCGCGCCCGCTGATCGAGCGGATCAAGCGCACGGCTACGCGCCCGTGGACGCTCATGGAAGTGTGCGGTGGCCAGACACACACCATTGTGCGACAGGGACTCGACGAGCTGCTCGAGGGCGCGATCGAAATGATTCACGGACCCGGATGCCCGGTGTGCGTGACCCCGCTCGAGCAAATCGACAAGGCGCTCATGCTTGCCGCGCGTCCCGACGTGATCTTCACTTCGTTCGGCGACATGCTGCGCGTGCCGGGCAGCGACTGCGACCTGCAACAAGTTCGTGCGCGCGGCGGCAACGTGCGCGTTGTGTATTCGCCCCTCGACGCGCTCGAGATCGCACGTCGCCACCCGGAGCGAGAAGTGGTCTTCTTCGCCGTCGGGTTTGAGACCACGGCGCCCGCAAACGCGATGGCCGTGTGGCGAGCGCGCGAGCTCGGCGTGCCCAACTTCAGCGTGCTCGTCTCGCACGTCACCGTCCCGCCCGCGATCAGCGCGATCATGCAGGCGCCGGACAATCGCGTGCAGGCGTTCCTCGCCGCCGGTCACGTCTGCGCGGTGATGGGATGGACCGAATACGAGCCCCTGGCGATGCGACATCGCGTCCCGATCGTTGTCACGGGATTCGAGCCGCTCGACATCCTCGAGGGAATGCTGATGGCCGTGGAGCAGCTCGAGACCGGCCGCCACACCGTGGAGAACCAGTACGTGCGCTCCGTGCGGCGTGAGGGAACGCCGGCGGCACGTACACGGGTCGAGGAAGTCTTCGAGCTCGTCGACCGCAAATGGCGCGGCATCGGCGAGATCCCAATGAGTGGCTTGCGGCTCAGGCCCGCATTCGCCGCGTTCGACGCGGAACTGAAGTTCGGCCTCGGCGACATTCACGTGAACGAATCCCCGGAGTGCCACGCCGGCGAAGTGCTCACGGGAAAGCTCAAGCCGCCGCGATGCCCCGCGTTCGGCACCCGCTGCACTCCCGAGCATCCACTTGGCGCACTGATGGTATCCGCCGAGGGTGCGTGCGCGGCGTACTACCATCTCGCGAAGTATCGCGAGTCCGGCGAGCCAGCGGCGGCGGGAGCGGTGTCGTGACGGCCGTGAGGCCGGTCGCGCTCGCCTGCCCGGTTCCGCTCGTCGCGCACGATCGCGTTCAGCTGGGGCACGGCTCCGGGGGAAAGATGAGCGCGGCGCTGCTTCGCCAGCGCTTCCTTCCCGCGCTCGCTAACGAGGCGCTGGCGCGACTCGGCGACGGATCGATCGTGAATGTGGCGGGAGTTGATGTCGTGGTCTCGACCGATACGTTCGTAGTTAGTCCGCTGGAATTCCCGGGCGGAGACATCGGGTCGCTCGCCGTCCACGGCACACTGAACGACATCGCCATGATGGGCGCGCGGCCCGTGTGCCTTACGGCCGGCTTCGTGCTCGAGGAGGGGTTCCCTCTCGACATCCTCGACCGCATCGTGCGATCGATGGCGGATGCGGCGAGCCTGGCGGGTGTGCCGGTCGTGGCCGGTGACACGAAGGTCGTGGAGCGGGGCAAAGCCGATGGCCTCTACATCAACACCACCGGCATCGGGGTGGCCGACGCACAATTCCGCCCGGCTCCGGAGCGCGCGCGGGCCGGCGACGCGGTGATCGTGAGCGGCGCCATCGGCCGCCATGGCATGGCGATCATGGCCGCGCGCGAGGGGCTCGCTTTCGAGACGACCATCACCAGCGACAGTGCCTGCCTTGTCGACCTCGTCGAGCGCCTGCGCACGGCGCGCGTCGACGTGCACGTGCTGCGCGATCCAACGCGCGGCGGGGTGGCGAGCGCGCTCAATGAGATCGCCGCGGCATCCGGGGTCGGTGTCGAAATCGACGAGACTGTGCTTCCCGTGCCGGACGACGTGCGCGC
>JADGQU010000467.1 GCA_017881545.1 Gemmatimonadaceae bacterium | reverse complement strand
CAGCGGTCCACGAATGTGTCCGGCCGCCCGCTCGCCATCGAGAGCGTCGGCTTCCTTGAGAGCGTTGGGATTGACGGTGATGGCGGCGTTGAGCTTGTCCTCGTACGTCGCGATCCTGACCAGATAGGCCAGTACCAGATCATGCGATGTGACGCGGCCTGCCTTGAGCGCGGCCTGCATCTCGGGGATCGTCGTCTCGACGACGTTGAACGGCGGACGCGGCGTGCCGTTCGATTGCGCAATCAGGGTCTGGGAGGCTGCGGCGACGAGAACCAGGACGAGCGCGAGTTGATTCTTCATGCGGCGGATTCTAACGGGAAACCAGAAACCAGAAACCAGAAACCAGAAAGGCAGAAGGCAGAAGGCAGAAATGAAAACAGACAGTAGAACGATTGGTTCGCGCTTCTATTTCTGCCTTCTGCCTTCTGACTTACCTCCCGACGTAGCCGGTGGCGACGGACACACGGCGACCGGCGAGAGCCGATGCCGCCTGGATGGCGATATCGGGCTCGACCTCCGTCAGTTGGTCGACCGCGTCTCCGATCATGACCGCGACCGCTACGCCGTCGCGCCAGGCGATCTTGTAGCCTGCGATCGCGCGGATCCGCTCGCTGCCTGTGAGGACGCCGGTGAGATTGAGCGGATCGGCGGCACTGATGACGACGACTGCTCCGTCGGGCTTCTGCCGCCGGATCTCGCGCAGCCGTTCCACCGCTTCCTTCAGCGCGAATTGTTCGCCCGACATCCCGGCCACGAAACGGCCGCCACGGATCTCGCCGCGCGCTTCCAGCCGGCGGTAGACACGCGTGAGCTCTCGCCATGGCGCAGCGTTCGCTTCGCGAGTGAGCATGCGCCGGAAGACGACGCCGTAACGACGCAGAAGGGCAAGTGCCTGCGCTTCGACGGCCGCTTCGCGCGCAGTGGAGGTCGACTCGTCGCCGACGATCGACCAGCGGCCGGAAAGAGCAGCCCGGGAGTCACGCGGCCCGGGCCGATCGTTGCTCGAGGCTACGAGAGCACGCAAGCCGGCGAAGCCATCCGAGACCACCAGGCCGGCCGAGACCAGCTCACCGAGCGCGCCATTGAGCTCGTGATGGTCCAGGTCACACGCCGCCGCGATATCGCGCGGGAACGATGCCCCACGGCAGCTCAGGACTTCGAGAACTTCACGTGCATGACCACCCAACGACTCGAGAATCACCGCCGGATCGTGGTCAGCGGAAAGGCGTAGCGTTTGCCAGAAGGGGCCGTTCTGGCGAAGGAAGAGGGCGACGGGAGTCGCGCCGACGATCCGGGAGAGGACCGTTCCTTCGCCGGTCATGAGCGGAGCGGGCGATGGCCCGGAGCTCGACGGCATTTCCAGTCGTGCCGCGGAGCCGGTGATCGTGGCGGCTGAGAGTCTTGCCCAGCCGACCTCGCCGGTCAGGCAGAGCATGTCCAGCAGCGCCGGGTCATACCGACCCATCCGCGCCGGCAGGATCGTCCGTTCCCATGCGCTGGCAGCGACTTCGAATCCGTCGAGCTGGCCGATGATCAATGACAGTCCATCTGCACCCGACAGGTGTGTCGACGGGGCGACGTGCTGCCAGTCGAAGAGGAAGCGCATGAAGTCGTTGACTCCGGCCGGTTCGATCTCCGACCGCAGCCGGTTCAGCGTATAGCGGTGAATGCGCGCCAGGAGTCGCCGGTCGCACCACTCGTGGAGGGTGGCGGGGCGTCCGATGATCCTGGCAATGGCATGCGCTTGAGCCTCCGCGCCGGTCGTGAACGATCCGCGGAGGACCGCTCCTTCGGACTCGAGGGCGACGAGCGCTGCCTCGGCGTCAGAGTCTTTGATCGCCAGCGCCTGGGCGAGATTGAAGGCTGTTACCGGGCCCAGGATTGTCATTCGGCCGCGGAGCAGTTCGACGATCGCCTCGGCCCTGGTCCAGGTCCGTTCAGCTCGCGATGCCGGTGCGGCGAAGCCGGATGGGATCGTCGCTTCTGGATGAACGGCCAGTAACTCGGGGAGGCGCTCCGCGGCGATCCAGAACGCGCTTGTTGTCATTCCGAACACGCTCGGGATGACAGTGTCCGTCGGACGATTTGAGCTCACGCTCGGAAGGGCGAGGTGCGCAGCGGTCTGGCAGAACGCGAGTCCCGCGCGTCGTGCCCTGGCCAGCTCGCCGAACAGCTCGTTCGGGATCGCCTCGGCCTCGGCCTGCGTGAGAAAGCCGGCCGTCAGAAGGATGTCGTGCAGCTCGTCGGCGTCGCGCGGGTCGGGGCGCTCGTCGTCGCGGACGCGCTCGATCGCCGACGCGTCGAGCGATCCGAGGTCGTTGCTCGAGGATGGAGAGCCGGCGCGCCGCGTATAGACCGCTTGCGTTCTTCGCTCCTCGAGCGGCGCGTCGTCGAGAAATGCGTAGGGCTTGGCGTTGAGGATCTCGTGAGAGAGCGCCGAGGGTTCCGTAGTATCGCAAGCGACGCAGACGATCTCGCCGCTGTGAATCCGTTCCAGTAC
>JADGQU010000466.1 GCA_017881545.1 Gemmatimonadaceae bacterium | reverse complement strand
GGCCCGGTCCGAGGCGGAGGAGCGTGTCGCGTTCTGCATGATCATCGGTGCGGCGCCGTCAAGGTAACGTTCCGGACCGATCGAGTCAACGAGTGCGATAGAAATTTGTCGGGAGTTTGCGTGCAGCGCTCATTGGCGACTCAATTCACCGGCTCTTCCGTTGCATTGATCGCGCTGTGCGGACGGCGTGGCTTCGAGGATTCTCGTCTGCGCCGATCATCGTCGAGCATCTCTTTGAATCACCGTCCTGTTTCTCCGCCTTTCTCCTGCATCGCCAGCAGCAGGGCCGCGGCGGAGGCGGAAAAGACCGACTCGTCGAGGGGCGACTTGATTCCGAACGAGATCGCCATCGCGGTGCCGAAGAGCGCGAGAAGCAGCGCGGCCGCCAGCGCGGTCCACCGCTGGCGGAATCCAGCGATCAGCGCGATGCCGAGGGAAGTCTCGGCGATCGTGGCCGCGACGGCGACGGCTGGGATGATCCACGCCGGAAGAAACGAGTTCACCTGGGCGGTGTAGTGAATGAACTGTGCGAACGGGTGCGGCCCGCGATCCCGCCAGAGGCCGAAGCGCGCCGCAACTGCGGAGAGGAAAGCGCTGCCGAGAGCGATGCGAGCGTAGACCACCGCGAACCGTTTCCAGCCGGTCACGAATGCACGTCTCCGCCGAGATTGAGAGGCGTCAGGCCGTGTTCGCGGCAGTGGTTGATGTAGATGTCGCGCAGAGACGAAGCAGTATCGCGGCGGAGAACCTGGTCGTTGTCGCCGAGGTACTCCATCGCGCCGAACGAGACGATGTGGACGATCACCGGCTCGTCGCCCACCGCCATCCACGAGTCGACGTTTCCCGCCGGCTCGTAGACGTACGCGCCCGCTCCGACGACTTCGCCGCTCTCGAGCAGCTTGCGCTGTCCGGCAAGGTTGAAGGCGTGGACCTCGCCATGATGCCGGTGGCGCGGTACGAGCGTTCCAGGCTCGAGCCGCAGGAGGAGAGCGCGACCGTTGGGAAGGAAGCGGAGCGGTTTGAAGGATTCACCGGGGCCGAGAGGAATCCAGGGCATCGAACTGGTCTCGAGTGGCTGCGGGGCGAACTGGACAGGCAGGTTCATGAAGTCTCCTTTTCCGGGGTCATGATCCCTCTGGATCTGGTACTGCGAAAGAGCCACAATTGACAAAATCGCATGGGCCAAGTTCACTGATGGGATGGACCTGCATGTGCGGCTCGAAGGACGCCGCGATCTGGCGCGGCAGATCTATCGTCAGATCCGGGCGGCGATCGTCGGCGGACGCCTTGCGCGCGGGGACCGCCTCCCGCCGACCCGCGAGCTGGGGCGACGCCTCGAGGTTGCGCGCAATACCGTAGCCCTGGCGTACGAGTGGCTGGCGTCCGAAGGACTGCTCGCCGGCCGGCGAGGCGGCGGGAGTTTCGTCGAGAGCGATCCCGTTCCACGCGACCGGCGCACCAGGAGAAGGGCGCCGATCCGTCATCGGGCCGTGTGGGATGCGATCGCAGCGCCGGGACTACGGCCGCCGGCACCATCTTACGATTTCGGCGTCGGCATGCCCGATGCGACCCTGTTTCCATTCGACACGTGGCGCCGGGTGCTGGCGCGTCAGGTCCGGGCCTCGAAACTGACCGCGGAGTACGGCGACCCCGCGGGGCATCCGAAGCTTCGCGCGGCCATCGCGCGGTACGTTGGCGTCAGTCGCGGAGTGAACGCCGCCGCGGAGGACGTCGTCGTGACGAACGGCGCGCAACAGGCCTTCGATCTCATCGCGCGGGTACTCCTCGAGCCGGGAGCACGGGCGGCCGTCGAGGAGCCAGGTTACCCGCCCCCCCGTCTCCTTTTCGAATCGTACGGCGCTCGGGTGGCGGCCGTGCCGGTCGATGCGTCGGGGCTCGACGTGGCGGCGCTGCCCGACGACACGCGTCTCGTTTACGTCACCCCTTCCCACCAGTTTCCGCTCGGCATGCCGATGACGCACGCGCGGCGCGCGGCTCTGCTGGCGTGGGCGGAGCGACGCAACGCCGTCATCATCGAAGATGACTACGATAGCGAGTTCCGATTCGGCGGGCGTTCGCTGGAGACGCTGCAGGCCATCGATCGCAGCGGACGCGTGATCTACGTCGGCTCGTTCTCGAAGTCGCTGTTGCCATCGCTTCGCCTCGGATTTCTCATCGCTCCTGCAGCGCTACAGCACGCGCTGCGGGCGGCGAGCTACGCGGCGGGCTGGTTTAGCCAGTGGCCCGCGCAGGCCGCCCTGGCCACTCTGATCGACGACGGCCTGCTCGCCCGGCACGTGCGCAAGATGCGGCGCCAGTACTCCGCGCGGCACGAGCGCATCCTCGGAACGCTGATGATGCGGTTCGACGACTGGCTCGAGCCGGTGCCTTCGGTGACCGGGATGCATCTCGCCGCGACGCTCCAGTCGCTCGGCGAACGGTTCGAGCGCGCAGTCGAGCAGAGGGCGCAGGAGTCGGGCGTCCGATTCGACCGCCTCTCC
>JADGQU010000465.1 GCA_017881545.1 Gemmatimonadaceae bacterium | reverse complement strand
CGGCGCTACGCTCGCTTGGTCGGAGCCCCTAACTGCGCTCCCTCGCTCTGCTCGGTCGCGGGTCTCCTCCTCGCGCTCGCTTTGGAAAGCGCCTACGAGGACACCCTCACCCTCCTTCCCACGGGGATCTGTAACTGCAGCGGCGCGAAGCGCCGCACGGAATGCCACGCGGTCTTGGCCCCTCCGCGCGGTAGCGCGCCGAGCGAAGCTCGGCGTGTCCGCGCAAACTCTGCCGCGCCGCCTGACGCGCACGGACCCGGGACCGCATCGCGCCACCCCGCCACCCTGCCGCGGCAGCCGCTGGCGCTCACGGGCGAACGGCAGCGGCTGCGCGCGTCGTTCAGATGTCAGCCGAGGAGGCGAGGGGTGTCCCCGTAGCCGCTTTCCAAAGCGAGCGCGAGGAGGAGACCCGCGACCGAGCGGAGCGAGGGAGCGCAGTTAGGGGCTCCGACCAAGCGAGCGTAGCGGCGGAGGGGATACCCCTCGCCGACCCCGCGATGCACTCAGAAAAAATCGCGCACCACGATGCCAGTTAGCCCGGAGGCTGAAAGCTGCTAGCGGCGGAGGGACAGGGCGCTGCCGCGGCCCTCTCCTGAGATGCGCATCAGGATGCCGACGGCTAGCCAACTCGCGAGCATGAAGGAACCCCCGTAGCTGAAGAACGGCAGCGGGATTCCAGTGATGGGCATCAAGTTTAGGGTCATCCCCACGTTCACCAGCACGTGGACGAACCAGCCCGACATCAGTCCAAACGCCACCAGACTGCTGAAGGAATCGTTCGCGCGCTCGGCGATCTGTGTGATGCGGAGGAAGAGCGCGAGGAAGAGCGCGAGAGCGATCGTCACACCGACAAATCCAAGCTCTTCGCCGACGACAGAGAAAATGAAATCGGTGTGCTGCTCGGGAAGAAACGCGAGGCGCTTCTGCGTTCCGAGCGTGAACCCCTTCCCGAAAAATCCGCCGGACCCGATCGCGACCTTCGACTGAATGACGTGGTAGCCCGACGCGCGCGGGTCCGCGGACGGATCTATGAACACCTTCAATCGGTTCTGCTGGTACGGCGCGAGCTTCTCCCACATCATCGGCGCGACGACGCCCGTCGCGACGTTCAGCACCATCAGCACGATCCCTTCGATCAGGTACGGCCGGTACCAGAGGACGAGCGCTAGCAGAACAAAGAACCACGCGCCCCACAGCCCGACGCTGAACGAGAGAATGAGGCTGATCGCCGGGCTGGCGAGAAGGATGAGAAGCGGCCACGCCACGCCGGCCCAGAACAGCATCGCGAAGAAGATTCCGATGAACACGATGCCCGTCCCCAGGTCCGGCTGGAGCATGATGATCAGCCACGGAATGCCGACGACGATCGCGGGCTTCCAGAGATCGAGCAGCGACTTGGGCGTTTCACGCTGGTTGGCGAGAATCTTCGCCAGCATCAACACGACGGTGACCTTCGCGATCTCGGAAGGCTGACCGATGCGATGGCTGCCGATCGCGAGCCAGCTCTTCGTGCTCGCGGCGGTTCCGGCTCCCTTCCCGATCACAAGTGTGAGTCCGAGCAGGACGATCGACAGCAGGTACAGCGGCGTCGTCATCCACTCTATGAACCGAACGGAAGAATGTCCGACGGCGTAGGCGAATCCCATTCCGATCAGTAGCCACAGGATCTGCGACCTGTACACTGTCGCGACCGCGGTGGGCGTGTCGGTCTGCCCCGCGGAATAAACCATCGCAACGCCGAACAGGGAGAGAAGGATGGCGGTCGCGAGGAGACGGACATCGGAAACGATCGGGCGGCTCATCATCCTTCGTCCATCACCGCCTTGAATGGCACAATCTTCAGATAGTGGCCGATGATGGCGGACGCGATGTGCGCCGCGCGCGATCCGTGGAGGCCGAACTCCAGCAACACCGCGACGACGATCTTCGGCTTGTCGGCCGGCGCGAAGCCGACGAACCAGCCATGGTCATCGCCGCCCGTGTTCTGCGCGGTGCCGGTCTTGCCGGCGAGCGTGAGACCCTGAATCGCGGATGCTCCAGCGGTTCCGCCCGCTTCGAGCACCGCCTTCAAACCCTCGAGCACCACCGAGTCCTGCAACGCATTCAGAGTGAAGATCTGCTTCCGCTGCGCCACCAGGTGAGCGATCTCGGGTCGCGGTGCGACGCCCTTGGCAGCGAAAGCGCTATACAGCTTCGCCATGTTGACCACTGTCTGGGAGTTCGCGCCCTGCCCGATCGCCAGGTTCAGCGTTTCGGCATTGCTCCATCCGCGCGGGCCGTACTTTTTGTCGTAGTAATCCTTCGAGTACGGCCAGCGCGCCTGGTTTTCCTCGGGCAGATCGATGCCGGACTTGTCCCGCATCGTGAGCTTTATTCCTCCCGCGATGAATCTCGCGAGTCCGATCTTCAGGCCGAGCTGATAGAAGTAGACGTCGCACGAATGCTTGATCGCGCCCTCGAGATCGACCGAGCCGTGGCCCTTCTTGTCCCAGCAGCGGAAG
>JADGQU010000143.1 GCA_017881545.1 Gemmatimonadaceae bacterium | reverse complement strand
GCGATCGACGCGATGCCCGCCCCCATGAATCCCGCCCCGATGATCGCGATCTTGTCGACCGGCAGCGGCTCGAAGGCGGAGACCGGCAGTTCCGGGAATTGTGAGGGATCGACGCCAGGATCTTTCTTCAGCTCATTCGTCGCAAAAAAGAGGAAGATCAGCTGACGCGACACATCGGTCATCGCCATCTCGCCAAAGCGGCGGGCCTCCTCGCGATATCCATGCGAGGGGCCCTTCTCGTAACCCGCGCCGACGACATCGATGGCCGCGATCAGCGCGGGATAATGTCCGCGCGATTTGGCGAGCGTCTGCTCGCGCGCCTTCCGCAGCACGATCGCGCGCCCGGCTGGGTTCCCATCGATCAGCAGGCCCTTTATACCTCCCGAGCGCCGCTCGCTCTTCCGTCTTCCTTCGGCGACCTCGCGCGCTCGCGCGATCGCGACGCTCCGAAGTATCGACGGGTGCACCAGCTCATCGATCAGCCCGAGGTCGAGCGCTTTCTTGGCGCGGATCTGCTTGCCCGTGAGAATCATGTCCAGCGCGTTGGTGAGCCCGATTCTCCGCGGCAGCCGCTGTGTCCCGCCCGCACCGGGGATCAGGCCCAGCTGAACCTCCGGGAGACCGAGGACCGTCTTTGGATGATCGGTCGCGATCCGATAGTGGCAGGCGAGGGCGGTCTCGAGCCCCCCGCCCAGACAAGCGCCATGTATCGCTGCCACTATCGGCACCCGAAGCTGCTCCACGGAATCGAGCAGCATCTGACCATCGCGGCTCAACCGCTCAGCATCCGTCGCGGTCTTGAGCTGGAGAAACTCCTCGATATCGGCGCCGGCAATCCAGACATCGGGTTTGCCGCTGATGAACACGGCGGCGCTGACGGTCGTGTCGCGCTCGAGTCTGCTCACCAGCGCGACGAACTCGTCTTTTACCGCGCGGTTCAGCTTGTTTACCGACTCGTTCGGGAGATCGAACGTGATGACGGCGATTCCGTCGGTGACCTCGACTGAGAGCGCCGGCTTCCATCGCGTCCCGACGAGTCCTCCGATCGTGACTTCCGAGCTCGAGCTCATCGGGTTCTTTCTACCACCATCGCGAAGCCCATACCGCCGGCGGTGCACACAGTCATCAGACCAAACTGTCCGTCGCGGCGGCGCAGCTCGTTCAAAAGCGTCGTCGTGATTCGCGCACCGGTCGCGCCGAATGGATGCCCGATGGCGATCGACCCCCCCATGACGTTCAGCTTTGACCGGTCAACCTCACCCACCGGCTGCGAGAACCCCGCTCTCTCGGCCCACCACTTCGACTCGAATCCCTTGAGATTCGACAACACCTGCGCGGCGAACGCCTCGTGCATCTCCACCAGATCCATGTCCTTCAACGAGAGGCCCGCGCGCTTGAGCGCGACCGGAGCCGCCAGCACCGGCGCCTGGAGGAGCTGTTCTCCCGGATCGAGCGCCGCGTAGGCGTACGACCTGATTATTCCAAGCGTGGGATAGCCCAGCGCCCTTGCCTTTTCTTCGTTCATGAGCAGGACACAGGCGGCGCCATCCGTGAGAGGCGACGAATTGCCGGCCGTCACGCTGCCGTACTTTCTGTCGAACACCGGCTTGAGCGCCGCCAGCTGTTCGTAGCTCGTGTCCTCGCGAATCCCGTTGTCCGACGTCAGCACGCTCTCGAATTTGGGCGGCACGTAGACCGGCATGATCTCGGCGGTCAATCTTCCATCGGTGGTGCCGGCAGCCGCGAGACGGTGCGACCGCAGCGCGAAATGGTCCTGCTCCTCGCGTGGTATCGCGTTGAGCTTGGCCATCTTCTCCGCTGACTGTCCCATCGTCTCGCCGGTAGTAGGCTCGGCGATCGCCGGCGTGATGGGAATGAAATCTTTCGGACGCAGGCGCGCGAGAATCCTGAGCCGCGCAGGGAGCGACTTCGCTTTCGACGCGAGAATGAGCGTCTCGGCGAATCTTTGCGAGTGAAGGATCGGAATGTTGGACAGCGATTCCGAGCCGCCGGCAATCGCTACATCGAGGTGGCCCAGTGCGATCTGGTCCGCGGCGTCGGTGATCGCCTGGTTCGCCGACGCGCAGGCTCTGCTCACTGTGTAGGCCTGGACGCCCTTCGGCAAGAGCGGCAGCAGCGAGACTTCACGGGCTATGTTCGGTTCGACAACTGACGGGACCACCGTGCCGAACACCAGTGCCTGCACCTCTTTCCCGTCCAGATTCGTGCGCTGCAGTAGCTCCGCGACGCACAGCTTGCCGAGGTCGATCGCGGAAATCGACTTGAAAGCGGTTCCGGCTTTTGCAAATGGCGTCCGCACACCCGCAACTACCGCGATGCGACGCCCGTTCCCGAATGTTGCCATAAAGGGAACTTAGACGGGCGTCGTTTATCTATCTAGGACGCGCCCTTCTCTCTCGTGGCATGCTCCTTCTCGAGCAGCCGCCTCTTGCGCTCGAGGCCCCACCGGTATCCTCCGAGAGCGCCGCTCTGCCTCACGACGCGATGACAGGGGATGACCACGGCGGCCTGATTGTTCGCGCACGCGCTTGCGACCGCCCGCACCGCTTTCGGAGATCCGATCGCAGTCGCGATTTCTCCGTATGAACGCGTCTCGCCGAACGGAATCTTCTGAAGCTCACGCCACACCTTCCATTGGAACGCCGATGCCTGGATGTCCAACGGAATGTCCAGTCGCACGCGATCGCTATCTACAGCCTCGATGATTTCCGCCACCCACAGGCCCAGCGAACTCGACGGAGTCGCGACGCGCGTGCGCGTTGCGGCCGGATACTCGTGCTCGAGCGCCGCCTCGAGAGTCTTCGCGTCGTTGCCGAGAGTCACGGCGCAGACGCCGCGATCCGTCGCCGCGACGAGGAGAGTGCCGAGCGAAGTTCTTGCGGTCACGAAGCCGATGCGCGCTCCGGCGCCCCCACGACGATACGTTGCTGGCGTCATTCCGAGCCTTTGGTCGGAATCGCCGTAAACCCTGCTGCTGGAGCCGTATCCGGCGCCGAACGTTGCACGGCTTACGGTCTCGCCCCGCTTGAGCTCGCCCTTGAGCAGCTCGCTCTTGCGAGCGCGGATGTACTGGGCCGGTGTCAGCCCGAGGAGCTCCTTGAATTTCCGCTGGAGATGATACGGGCTGAGTCCCGAGTGTTCTCCGAGCAGCTCGAGCGTGATACGCTCCTCGCCGAGGTCGGAGATGTGCGTATCGATGTAGTCCCGCGCGCGCTCGACGGCGGGATGTGGCGACTTCACGTGATTCGGACGGCACCGCCGGCAGGCACGGAATCCGGCGTGCTCCGCGGCTGCCGCGGACGAGAAGAATGCGACATTGTCCCGCTTCGGTCGCCGCGAGGGGCACGATGGGCGGCAGTAGATTCCAGTCGTCGTGACCGCGTACAGAAAACGGTCATCGGCTGTTGGATCTCTTTGGAGTACTGACTCCCAGGCTTTGGCTTCATTCATGGGAGGCTCCTCCGTTCGACGACCTGCTTTCACCGAGGCCTTCTCCTTCGCTCGTCCTTTCGATCAGGAAATCATAACAGCCGGCGTCAATATCGCGCACGTGGATGTACAACCCATCGCGATTCCGTTGCATCGTATCCTCACTGGTCGAACGGTGTGGTTGACTGCTCGTAGCGAACGATGCCGGTGCGCCAGGAAGGGCGATATCCGAATCTTGCGATCAAATTCCTTATACTTTGGCTGATTCCGCGTCCCTTCCTACCCCGCGACAATGACTGGATTCTCCGGAGAAAAACTCGACCTTCTCGTGATCGGGGGAGGCATCACAGGGTGCGGCGTCGCGCGCGATGCCGCGATGCGCGGCCTGAGCGTAGCCCTGGTCGAGCGTGATGACTTCGCGAGCGGGACGTCGGGCCGCTCCTCACGGCTGATTCACGGCGGAATCCGATATCTGGAGCAGGGACAGCTGCATCTCGTCCACGAGTCGATTCGGGAGCGGCAGACGCTCCTTCGAATTGCGCCACATCTCGTGAATCCGTTGGCGTTCACGTGGCCGATCTACCGCGGCGCGCGCATTGGAAAGTTGAAGCTCAGCGCCGCATTGCTGGTATATCAGCTCATGGCCGTGGGGAGATCGCGGAGGCATTCGACGCTGAACGCGGCTGAGACTCTTGAACGCGAACCTGGTCTCAAGAGCGTGGGGCTGACGGGCAGCGCGGTTTACTACGACGCCTGCACCGATGATGCGCGGCTCACCCTGGCCAATGCCATCGCCGCAAAACAGCTGGGCGCTGCCGTCAGTAGTCACACTCGCGTGACCGAGATGATTCGAGATGGCGCCAGATCCGTTGGAGCTGTCGCGAAATCGCAGCGCACCGGCGAAAGCCGGGAGATCCGCGCGCGCGTTATCGTCAATGCGACCGGCGTCTGGCAGAACACCTTTGACGGCGACGAACGTGCGCGGCGTCTGCACGGCAGCAAGGGAATCCACATTGGAGTGCCCCGTGAGCGCGTAGGAAACCGGGACGCCCTTACTCTCATCTCCCCCGTGGATGGCCGGGTGATGTTCTGCCTCCCCGCCGGACCCCAGGCAATCATCGGCACCACCGATACCTGGACTGACGAATCCCCGGAGGCCGTTCACCCCTCAGCCGGCGACGTGGATTATCTACTCCGCTCGGCGAACGCCTACTTTCCGCGAGCTCAGCTCACGTCCGACGATGTCGTGAGTGCGTGGGCAGGGATCCGGCCGCTCGCAACCGCCAAGGGCGCGAACCCCAGCGCTGTCTCGCGGGAGCACAGCATCATCGCCGACAGCTCCGGCGTGATCAACGTCACCGGGGGAAAGCTCACAACCTACCGGTCGATGGCGGCCGAGATCGTGGATCGCGTTCAGGAGGCACTTGGCCGCAAAAAGAAAGCGGCCGCAACGGATTCCGTCGAGCTTCCCGGCGAGGATCGCCCGAAGGAAATCGCGCGGCTACAGCGCGAGGATCCTGCTCTCCTGGAACCGCTGGTGGAAGGGCTGGCCTACACCGGAGCGCATCTCGTTTACGGCGTTTCGCAGGAGATGGCTGAGGACCTCAGCGACCTGTTGATTCGCCGAACGCACCTGGCGTTCGAGACGCGCGATCACGGAAAGAGGGTCGCGCCGCGCGCCGCGGCCATAGTCGCGCCCCATCTGGGTTGGAACGATCACACGAGAAGCGCGCGTATCCGCGAATTCGAAGCCGATATCACGCGCATGTTCGCGATCGACGGGGCGTAGGGGCGGCCGCCCTATCAGTATTGGGAAATCCCGCCGGTAGAATGCGCGAGACGCAGGTCAGGCCCCCGCTACTTCGAGCGTGACAGGCGCCGGCGGTTTGAGCAACAGCTCGGTCTCGAGCTGCACTTCGGTCTCCAGATTCTGGCGATCGCGGTTGATCGTCGCCATCGCCCTGCGCTTGCCACCAACCATGTATGAAACGGCGCAGTCCATCTTCATCACGTCACCGTCGATTCTGATTTCGTCCCAGTGTTCGACGTGCCCGACATATTGGATGGACAGCTTGTCGTAGTGGGCGCTCCAGAAAAACGGAATGGCGTCGAAGCTGTCGCGGGCGCCGAGCATGTTGCGCGCGACGACTTGTCCCTGCCGCTCAGCGACCACCCAGTGCTCGACGCGAAGACGTTGATCTGAATACGCGTCTGGCCAGCGCGCTACGTCACCGGCGGCAAAGACTCCGGTGGCGCTGGTTTCGAGAAATTCGTTGACGGCGAGCCCGTTATCGAGCGTCAGGCCCGCTGATTCGGCGAGCGTCAGGTTCGGCCGCACTCCGACGCCTGCAACCACCAGATCTGCGTCGAGCCGGGTCCCGTCGTCGAGAACGACACTCTTTTCATCCATCGCTGTCACTTTGCGCCCGAGAAAAAACGTGACGCCCTTCTGCTCGTGAACGTTCTTGACGAGCGATCCCAGCTCGGGGCCGAGCACGCGCTCGAGGGGAAGCGTCTCCAGACCGACGACGCTCACCTTCAATCCGCGGGTGACAAGTGAGGCGGCAACTTCCAGCCCAATGAAGCTCGCGCCGACAACCACGGCTGTCTTCGCGGCGCCGAGCTTTCCGATGATCGCGCGGCAATCCCCGAGAGTGCGCAGATAGGCTATCCGCCCGCCGCCGGGAACGTCGAGCGGGATGGGGCTCGCACCCGTCGCAATGAGCAGGCAGCCATACTTGCGACTGCTGCCATCGCTCAGGTTCACAGTCTTCGACGCAATGTCGATTTCCCTGGCCTCAAGGCCGGAGAGAATCTCGATGTGCTGAGCGGCGTAGAACTCCCTGGAATGAAGCGGAAGCCACTCCTCCGGCGCGTTTCCGGCCAGATAGTCCTTCGAGAGGTTGGGGCGGTCGTACGGCGCGTCGGGATCCGGATCGATGACAGTGACCGGGCCTCGGTACGCCTC
>JADGQU010000142.1 GCA_017881545.1 Gemmatimonadaceae bacterium | reverse complement strand
ATTTTCGAGCTCGACCCGGCTTGGCCTCCGGGAGCACCGGCTTCGAGTACCAGCACGTCGAGGCCTTCCGACGCTGCGTACACTGCCGCCGCCAGGCCTGCCGGCCCGGCACCGACGATCACTGCGTCGTGCATCTGAAGCGGATCGAGCGCGTCGTTGTAGCCGAGGCAATCAGCAATGTCGCGATTGCTCGGATTCCGCAGGACTACTTCGCCACGGCAGATCACAACGGGGATGTCGCTGATGGCGACCTGGAACCGATCCAGCAGCTCCTGAGCTCCGGCGTCGCGATCGAGATCGATGGACGTGTAAGGATGGCTGTTGCGCGTCAGGAATTCCTGGATGCGAAGTGTGTCCTGCGAGTGTCTCGATCCAATCAGTACGACATCGCCCCTCCCGCTCGCGATCAACCTGGCCCGGCGCAGGATGAACGCGCGCATGAGGATCTCGCTCAGATCGGCATCGGTCTGCACGATCGCCATTAAATGCTCGTGATCAACCTCGATCACTTCGCCCGCCTCACCAGCCCGGATGGAAAAGACCGCGCGCCGGCCCGAGAGGACGCTGAGCTCGCCCGAGATCTGCCCGGGCTTGTGTATCACTATGAGCGTCTCGATGCCGTCCGACAGCTGGACGATGTCCAGGCGTCCCGCGACAACCACAAAGAAGTTGGCGTTCCTGACGCCTGCTCTCACGAGCACTTCGCCGGCTTCCACTCGGCGCGAGTGACCGTGCGCAGCGATGCGCGCGATCTGCGCCTCGGTCAGCGTCGGGAATGCCTGATCGCCTTCCGCGTCAGCGGAAGGGAGCGCGACCTCCGGATCCCCTGGCGCGGACCTAAGGGCCGACGTCATCGTCGCATCCACGCTCACGCGCGAATCTCACCACTGCTCGGCGACATCTGAGGACTGTCAGGGGGAAATGCGGCTCTGACATCAGCTAGAGTCACCTGCCCGCGCGCGTGCGCCGTCCCCCACTGGAGCACGTAGTCCGCAACTTCCTCCCATCCGCTTTGACCGACCGTGTGGTGCGTGCGTTCGCGATACTCTCTGTAGTCGGTAACGGCTGTGGAGTTCTTGATGTACTTGCGCACGTTCGCCTTGTTGATAGCGGGCGGAACGAGGTGATCCCTGCCGCCGGCGATGAACAGGAGCGGTGCGCGGTCATTATTACCGTAGTTCACCTTGGACGGCGCGTTCGGATTCAGCAGTGAGAGCGCCGCATCCCAGAGGATACGTCCACTTCCTGGGATCTGATAACGGTCGTAGACCTTCTTCGATTCAGCGGCGCTCAGCTCGTTTGTGAACGCGTAGTTGAACTTCTCGGGACTCAGGCCAACTGCCGCGTTGAACGTGAACGGATTGCCGAGCACAGTAATTGTCGCCCAGATAGTCGAGAGCGGTAAAACCGGGACGGCAGCGGACTGTGCCGAATCCAGGACAACCCCGGCAGCGCCGAGCCCGCGGTCGACGAGCATCTGCACTATGAGACCGCCGAATGAGTGACCCATCAGGATCGGCTGGGTGTCGAGCTTGCGAATGATGCGATCGTAGTGATCGACGACCGTCTTGAGCTTGAGACCCTTGAGCGGCGACGGATCCTTGCGAATCGCTTCGACCTCTCCCTCGAGGCCGGGCCAGGACGGAGCGAGGACCTTGTAACCGGCTTTCTGATATCGGGCTATCCAGCCTTCCCAGCTTCTCGGGGTCAGCCAGAGTCCGTGAATCAGCATGATGGTCGGCTTGGTGGAGGCTCGTCCGTTGGCGCTCATGTTGGTCTCCTTGGGGGATTGAAAAGAATCTAGACTGATGTCGTTGCCGCAGACAACCGCGCTCGGCGGTGATACTCTCTTAGGCGACCCTTCGCCCAATTGTGGACCTGTCAATTAGCCCATCATGAATACGCCTGACTTGCAAATCCTGAAAGTGCGCCTGCCGCGAGCGGAGTCATGTATGTGAGCCGCTGGGCTGGCACAGCGCCCGAGAGTTTGCACCTCCGCATCCACAGGCTGGTGTCACGGATACCGCGGGGCCGCGTAGCTACCTATGGGCAGGTGGCGCGTCTCGCCGGCCTGCTGGGGCAGGCACGCCTCGTTGGTTACGCACTCCACGCGCTGCCGGCGGGCACCTCTGTTCCATGGCAACGCGTCGTGAACGCGCAGGGCGCAATCAGCACACCCCCGGGGCACGACGCGCTGCAGCGTCGCCTCCTCGAGGGCGAAGGTGTTCGCTTCGACGCGCGCGGCCGCATACCGCTCGCTTCCTTTCAGTGGAGACCGAGGCGGAGTCCTTCGCGGACTCTTTAGCCGTTCGCGCCGGCAGTCGGGCGTGTGCCGCGACCGGCCTGCCCCGCTGCTTCACGAAGCGCGTGCATGAAAGATTCCTTGTTCGCCCACGACCCCTCGTAGCGGACTCCGTTCACGAAGAAGGTCGGCGTGCCGTTCACACCGCTCCGCACGCCGTTCCGGAAATCATCGCGCACCCGTTTCGCGTAGGTCCCGGCCTCGAGATCGCGCGCGATTTGAGCGACGTCGAGCCCGAGCGACTTGGCGTAGCCGAGGAGATCCTCGATTTCCAATGCGTCCTGGTGCTCGAAGACCATGTCATGCATCTCCCAGAACTTTCCCTGCGCTGCTGCTGCCTCGGCCGCCTGCGCCGCGAGCCGGGCGTGCGGGTGAGCCTCAGCGAGCGGAAAGTTGCGGAACACGAAGCGGAGCTGGCTACCGAGCGCTTGCTGTGTTGCCTTCACGATCGGGTGCGCCAGCCCGCAGTGCGGGCATTCGTAATCACCGTACTCGACGAGCGTGACCGGGGCGTTATCGGGACCGGCGGCGTGATCCACCGCGCTCACGGGTGGTGTCAGCCGACCTTCGCTCATGGCCGCAGCTCCGCACCGTCAGCCCGGGATGATTCGGATTTCGCCGGTGCCGACTTGCCCGCGAGTGAATCGAGTGCGTTCAGGATACCGTCGGCGCCCGGGTTCACGTCGACCGGGGAGAGGTAGCTCCAGCGAATCATCCCGTCTTTGTCGAGAACGAAGAGCGCGCGCTCGCTGAAGCCGTCCCTCTCGCGGTAGGCGCCGTACAGGCGTGACACTGCACCCTTCGGCTCAAAGTCGCTCAGAAGTGGAAAGTGCAGGTTCCGATCACGCGCGAACGCGGCGTGGCACCAAACGCTGTCCACCGAGATCCCGAGAATCTCGGCGCCGTACTCGCGAAACTCGGGGAGAATCTCGTTGTAGAGCGCTACCTGATCGCCGCACACGGGACTCCAGTCAGCCGGGTAGAACACGAGGATGACCGGGCGTCCGCGAAAGTCGGTCAAGCGTAGCTGCTGGTCGGGCGTGGAGCTCAGCGCAAAATCGGGAGCCGGCGTACCGGGGGGAAGAACTGTAGAGGCGCGTCGAGCGAGGTCGGATTCAGCCATTTGTAACTCCTGCCAAGTTGATTTTCATCATACCTATGCTCCTTCCCGCGCGCTACGCATGAAAGCCCGACAGCGGCGCGCGAGAGGGCGGAGCACATCCCGCGCACATCAGCCGAACGTAAAACAGAAGACTTCCACCCCCGGCTCGGCAAACAGTATCTCGAACTCACGATCAGCTATCCGTGTCTGCTCACGCACGAGTTGGTACGTCCTCTGACGAGCTGCCGTCCCGTTCCCTTGATCATCGATGTCGCTTCCGTGCGCCGCACCAGGAGGCTTGCCGTCGACCTTTACAGTGAACCGAACTGGCTGCGATCCCGGCGGAGGACCCATTATGAAATTCACGTCGCGGGCGTGGAAGCGATACACAACCTTACCATTCGCTTCGTTCAGCACAGCGGCTCCTCCTTTCACGGTCCAATTACCGGCGAGTCCCCATTGATTGAGCGTCAGGCGCGGCACGGTGTACGCACGAGGCGCGTCCTGTAGCGCATCAGACGCGAACGCTTCTGCCTTCTCGTAGCCGAGATAGCTCTCCGGCGATCGCAGCGTACCATAATCGGCGGCAACCTCGAGACCGCGCGGGGCGACTTTCACCAGCTGATTGTCAATCGTCCGTCCGCTCTCGCTCAGCAACCGCTGAATGACTTTCTCGGTCTCATCATAGGCGCCTTCGCCGAAATGGTGATATCGAATGCGACCGTTAACATCGGCGACATACACTGCTGGCCAGTAGTTGTTGTCGAAGGCACGCCAGACCGCATAGTCGCTGTCGACAGCGATCGGATAGTTGACGTCCATATCCTTCGCGGCCCATCGCACGTTGTCGATGTTTTTCTCGAATGGAAACTCTGGCGTGTGCGCACCAATTACAACCAATCCCTGATCGCGGTATTTCTCGGCCCAGGCACGCACGTAAGGAAGGGTGCGGAGCCAGTTGATACACGTATAAGTCCAGAAATCGACCAGCACGACTTTCCCGCGCAGGCCCTCTGGTGTAAGCGGTGGGGAGTTGAGCCACTGTGTCGCTCCGCCCAGCGAGGGAAGCGCGCCCTCATTTCTCTCAGTCAGCGCTGCGCATGCCATCTGTTGCACCGCGGATCCGATGATGCCGAGCCTCCCGGCACCGAGCGCAGCGGCCGCACTCCCGATGAATCGGCGTCGCTCCTGATTGATTGAGTCGCGCATTTATCAAGCTCCTCGATCGCTCGCATGGTATGCAAGCTCAGTCGCCGTCGACATCTACGATGGCACTGGCGAAAGAGCGCGGATCTTCCTGGGGCACGTTGTGGCCGATCCCGCTCAGCACACGGTGTGAATATTTGCCGGTGAACTTGCTGGCGTACGCCTTTCCGTCAGCGGCGGCACCGTCGAAATCGCTCGCAATCGTAATCGTCGGGACCGAGATCGGCGGACCCGCGAACAGTTTCTGCTCGAGGTCGCTGTATTTCGCTTCGCCGTCCGCCATGCTCAGTCGCCAGCGGTAGTTGTGAATGACGATTTTGACGTGATCGGGATTGTTGAATGAAGCGGCCGTGCGGTCGAACGTCGCGTTATCGAACTTCCACTTCGGCGACGCGATCTGCCAAATGAGTTTGTTGAAATCGCTGGTGTTTGCAGTGTAGCCAAGCACGCCACGCTCGGTCGCGAAGTAGTACTGGTACCACCATCCCAGCTCGGCCTTCGGCGGCAACGGCTGCAGATTCGCCTTGAGATTTACGATCAGATAGCCACTCACGGCGATGAGTGCCTTCACGCGTTCGGGCCAGAGAGCCGCCATGATCGCCGCGGTTCGCGAACCCCAGTCAAAACCACCGACTATCGCCTTCTGGATTTTGAGGGCGTCCATCAGTGCGATGACGTCGACGGCGATAACCGCCTGCTCTCCATTCCGAACCGTGTCGTCGGAGAGGAAATGCGTCGTGCCGAAGCCGCGCAGGTGGGGGATGATGACTCTATAACCTCTCGCGGCGAGAAGAGGGGCGACGTCGACGTAGCTGTGGATGTCGTAGGGCCACCCGTGCAGGAGCACGACTGCAGGGCCGTTGGCGGGGCCGGTTTCCGCGTATCCGACATTCAGAAGGCCGGCATCGATCTGTCTAAGTGAGTCGAAGCCGCGCCTGGGTGGCGCTGTCATGATTTCTTTTCCGGCTATCGTTTCACTGATCGTTGTACTCGAGATGCTGTTTATACCTAATCGGGCTGCGGCCATGGTCATCATTGCGGTACCAACAAACCGGCGGCGATCATTGTTGATTTCTTCGGACATTGTCATTCTCCGTGCGTGGCATAGGCTGGCGCTTCGACTCTCCGCTGCGTCGTAGTTGCGCGAACGATCTTCCCAATACGCTGGCCGCGAGAAAACCGAAAACCGAAGATGGCTGAGCCACCTCCGGTTTTCTCGCCCTCGTTCCGTCTCTTACCTAATCGGCGCGGCCACCGACTGTCGCGGAACTACGCAGCGATCTGAACCCATCCCGCATCGCCCCCACGAAGTACTCTGGTTGCTCCCACGCCGCGAAGTGCCCGCCCTTCGGGAACTTGTTGTAGTAGATCATCTTGGCATACGCCTTCTCTGCCCAGGTCCTCGGCGCTGCGTAGATCTCGTCGGGGAAGACGGTGACGACGACTGGAAGCTGGACATTCCTGACGGTGAAGAAACCTCCTGGCGGTAACGTGTGCGCCGTGTCCCAATAGAGACGCGCCGAAGAGATCGCCGTGTTCGTCAACCAATACATCGTGATGTTGTCGAGAATATCGTCGCGGGAAAGACCCTCGCGCTGTCCGGCAAAAACGCGCGCGATCATTTTTTGGCTGGCATCGTCGTGATCCAGAATCCACCCTGCCAGACCGATCGGTGAGTCCGCGATCCCGTAAAGCGTTTGTGGGCGGAGCGACATCTCGTTGGCGTAGCCGAGGCCGTTTTTATAGAAGAAGGCTAGCTGATCCCACGCTCTGGATTCGTCACCGGTGAGACCGGCCGGCTTCGGCTTGCCGGCGAA
>JADGQU010000464.1 GCA_017881545.1 Gemmatimonadaceae bacterium | reverse complement strand
TTGCGCTTCGTCTGCGCGTGGGACCACATCCGGTCGTTCATCGCCGGCACCAGCAGCACCTTCGATTGCGCCGCAAGCAGGCATGCAGTCAGAAGATCGTCGGCGAGCCCGTGCGCCGCCCTGCCGACGAAGTCCGCGGTCGCGGGCGCAACGACGATCACGTTTGCTTCACGCGCGAGGCGGATGTGATCGAGCGCGTGTCCGGGTCCGAATATCTCGGTGTGCACCGGACGTCCGGTGACCGCTTCGAAAGTGATGGGACCGATGAACTCGCGGGCAGCGCGAGTCATGACGACGTCGACCTCAGCTCCCGCCTGTGTAAGCAAACGCGCCAGCCACACTGACTTGTAGCTGGCGATGCCCCCGGTGATACCGAGGAGGATGCGGCTGCCCGCGAAAGGACGCGCGGTAACTACTCCGTGCGGCGACGGGGGACTACGCGGTACTCGACCTCGCCGTCCGTGAGCTCCTCGAGCGCGCGCGTGGTCAACTTCTTCTCGCCTGGCGCAGAGCGATCACGAGGGAATTCATTGAGGACGCGCGCATACTTGGCCGCGACCAGAACTCCCAGATACTTGTTGGTCGCGTGCTTCGCGACTTCGTTCGGAATGAATACCTGCATTTACTTCCTCGCTGAATAATGATCGATGGCGCGCTGAATCCCCTTCATCAGCTCTTTGACTCGCGCATCGAGTGCCCCATTGCGGGCGCGTTTCAACCCTTCCGCATCGATAATGCTCGACACCGCCGTTACGGCGGAATCGATTTCGTCGTTGACGATTACGTATGGGTACAAATCTATCGCCTTTAGCTCGGCTATGGCACTCTTGAATCGACGAATCAGCGATTTGGGGTCCTCCGTCCCGCGAGCCTCGAGGCGTTCAACGAGCACCTTGGCCGATGGCGGGAGAATGAAGATGAGGACCGAATCGGGAAACGCGCGCGCGAACTGCTTTGCGCCCTGAACATCGATGTCCATGATGACGTGCCTGCCGGACGACAACACGTGCTTGACCTCCGCCCGCAACGTTCCGTACAGATGGCCGTGAACCTCGGCCGATTCGGCGAACTTCTTGGTGGCCTGACCACGCTTGAATTTCTCGAGCGAGATGAAATGGTAGTCTTTGCCGTCCACCTCGCCCCGCCTCGGGGGCCGGGTGGTACATGACACCGAGTAGCCGACGTCGGTTCTTGTCGCCAGCAGCCTGAGCGCGATAGTCGTTTTCCCGCCCCCGGAAGGCGAAGACAGGATGATCGGGAATGGCATTACTCGAGGTTCTCGACCTGCTCGCGGATGCGCTCCAGCTCTTCCTTGATGGCGATCACGTCCTCCTGGATCTGAGCGTCGCTGGCCTTGCTGCCGATGGTGTTCGCCTCGCGGACCATCTCCTGGAGAATGAAGCCCAGCCGCTTCCCGACCGGGTCAGTGGCCTTTGATTGCGCCGTTTCGCGGAATGCCGCCAGGTGCGATCGGAATCGATCGAGCTCCTCCGCGACGTCCAGCTTGTCGGCGAGAATCGCGATCTCCTGGGCGATTCGCTGCGGGTCTGCTCCTAAGGCGCCTATCAGCTCCGAGACGGTCCGCGTGATACGCTCATGGTGCTCCTTCAGCCGAATGGGGGCGCGCTTCTCGACTTTCGCCAGCCTCGTCTCCACAGCGGCCACGCGATCGACGAGAAAAGCAGCGAGCTGGGCTCCTTCGGCGCGTCGCATCGAGATCAGGTTCTCGACGGCCTTGTTGACGATGGCCGCCAGCGCCACCCCCGCCCCGGAATCCATTTCTTCCTCTCCGGCTGAAGCAACGACATCGGGCAGCCGCAGCACCGTGGCAAGGTCTACTTCGCCACCGAGCGCGTGCTTTTTCTGGAGCTCCCTGAGCGTCACAGCGTACTGAGCCAGCCGGGCCTCGTCGATGACCGGGCCGGCGCCGCCAGCACGATCGAGCCGCGCGGTGAGGGTCACGTGACCCCTCGCGATCTTCTGGCGCAGAATCTCGCGGATCTCTCCTTCCCACCGGGAGAAGGCGGAGGGAAGCTTGAGGTTCGGACTGAAGAACCGGTGATTGACGGTCCTGATCTCGACGCTCGCGCTCGCGTCACCGACAGGGCCGTCCGCCGCGCCGAATCCTGTCATGCTGGATATCATGTGAGGTGGGCTATGTTATGGCACGACAATGAGTTTGTCAATTCCAGAAATCCCATCTGACACCGTAGATCGCGAGCACCCGCGGCATCTCGAAACCTGGCACGACCTGGTACGGATATGCAAGAATATTGCGCTGCTGGTAGCTCAGGACCGCGCGCATGATCCTGATCTCGAGGAGGGCCGAGATCGTTTTCGAGACAGGGGTCTCGACGGCTCCGGCGTCCAATGGAAAGATGATGCTGCCGCGGTATTCGTAGATCCCGGCCACCTTGATCTCGAAGTCGTGCCTCGGGAATCGCTTGCCGAAGTCGTTCGAGTAGTTGATCTCGGAACGGCTCTGGTACCTGGGCTGGTAGCTGCCGGCCGT
>JADGQU010000463.1 GCA_017881545.1 Gemmatimonadaceae bacterium | reverse complement strand
GGAGCCTGATCCTTATGTAGTACGAAATCGCGACGAGCAGGAGCGAGAGAATGAACGGGACGCGCCAGCCCCACACCTTGAACGCTTCCTCGCCGACGACAGCTCGAACGATCAGAATCACAGCGAGCGAAAGGAAGAGGCCAAGCGTCGCAGTGGTCTGGATGAAACTCGTGTAGTATCCCCGGCGGCCGTCCGGCGCATGCTCGGCCACGTATACCGCGGCACCGCCGTACTCTCCGCCCAGGGCAAGTCCCTGGAGCAGGCGAAGAATCACCAGCATGATCGGAGCGACGATGCCGATGCGATCGTAGCCCGGCAGAAATCCGATCGCCGCCGTGGATCCACCCATGATCAGAAGCGTTGCGAGAAACGCGAACTTCCTGCCCGTGAGATCACCGATCCGTCCAAAGACGATGGCACCCAGCGGACGGACCGCGAACCCGACCGCAAAGGTCGCGAGCGTCTTGAGAAAGGCCGCAGTCGGATTCCCGCCGGGAAAGAACTGCGTGGCGATGATTGCCGCCAGGCTGCCGAAGATGTAGAAATCGTACCACTCGATCATCGTCCCGACGGACGATGCAGTGATCACCTTCCAGATTCCGCGAACATCCCCGGCTGCATGAGCAATCGCGCTGGCGGACGCACTCGAATTGGGCACGGCAGAGCTCATTGCGAATTATTCCTCGGGTTTCTTCACGTTGAATGGATCACGGAATCCAGCCACGTCTTCGATACTCGTCAGTGGCGAATGTCTCGTAGAGCCACGATCGAAATGCCCGCAACTTGTCCTCTGCGTTGCTACCGGCGTACAAACCGGATCCGCGAACGGCAGCTGGAACACATACGACTTTGAAACCGACAGCCTCGAAAGTAGCACAGGCTCTTCGCGTGTGCA
The DNA here is from genome assembly GCA_017881545.1 of Gemmatimonadaceae bacterium. Taxonomy (GTDB): domain Bacteria; phylum Gemmatimonadota; class Gemmatimonadetes; order Gemmatimonadales; family Gemmatimonadaceae; genus UBA4720. Next base: position 1,625 of record JADGQU010000463.1, on the reverse strand, counting down.
GCGGCGACGTAACCACTGCCACTGTTTTCCAGCCGTTGGCTCGCGCGATTGCAAGCATCCGCAGCGCTTCGGTGCGCGTCGTGAAAATCGAATCGACGAAAATGATCGGCGTCGCAGCGCCTACCAGAGCAGAAACATTCCGGAGATCCGCCGAGTCCGAGACAGGCGCCCCGTTGTACGCCCGCCGCTCCATGGAGACGAGCATCACCGGCGCGATCCCGCGCCTCGCCAGCATCAGCCCGGTCAGCAGCCGGTCGAGAGTCTCGCCCCGCATCAAGCCGTCAGGCGTTACTCCCATCGACAGAACAGCAATTGCATCCACGCGAGCGGGAATGGAATCGCGTCTGATCAATGGTGTCGCGGCCGCCGACACGAGCGGAGTGTAAGCCACGACCACGCAGAGAAGAGCAACGATGCCCGCCCCAATCAGGAGCAGTGGTCGCAGCCTCGTAACGCCAAGCGCTGCTCCAATGAATGCCGCGGGAATGTACAAAATGAGATCCGGCCGCCGCAGGAGCTGCTGCACTCCAAGAACGTCCGCGGCCACGGCGCAGAGAGTGCCGAGTATGGCCCCGACAAGGGCGTTACGCGTTATTTCTTTGGGATCCCTGGCTTCCTGCACCGCGCAAATTTAGCTACTGAGATAGCCCACATGCTCGAATATGCCAAAGAGCTTCGCGAGGCAATAAACGAAGCCACACCCATTCTCCAGGCGATGAGCGACGACCGCTCGCGGCTGCGTCCGGCACCAGGCAAGTGGTGCCCCAGAGAGATCATTGGGCACTTGATCGATTCAGCATCGAACAACCACCAGCGCTTTGTGCGGGCGCAGTTTCAGGACGATTTGATCTTCCCCGGTTACGAGCAGGACGCGTGGGTGGCCGCGCAACAATATCGTGACGCTCCGTGGGACGACCTGATTGCGCTATGGCGCAGCTTCAACCTCCACATTGCGCGGTTCATGGACATCATCCCGGAGGACGTTCGGATGCGGCCGAGGGTCCGGCACAACCTCGACCAGATCGCCACAAACGCGGTTCCCCGCGACAAGCCCGCGACCCTCGACTATTTCATGCGTGACTACGTCGTGCATCTGAAACACCACCTCGCACAGATCGGGATCCGACCGGACTAATTCACCCAGTCGGCGATGAAAACGTTGGTCTCATGGGGATTCGTATCGTGCCGGTTGGAAGCCCAGACCAGCTTTTTCCCATTTGGGCTGAACATGGGAAACCCGTCGAAGGTGGACGCGGTGGTCACCTGCTCCAGTCCGGAGCCATCCGGATTGATGAGAAAGAGATCGAAGTTGCCCAGCTTCGGATCGGTGTGATGATTCGAGGAGAAGATGATCTTCCGCCCGTCCACGGTCCACGATGGACCGAAGCTCGCCGCGCCGAGATGTGTGATTTGCCGCTGGTCGCTGCCGTCGGCGTTCATGATCCACAGATCCATTTTGTTCGGGCGGACCAACCGTTCCGCGAGGAGATTCCTGTACGTCGCGATCTCCGCCTCGCTCTCGGGGTGATACGCGCGGTACACTATCCGCTTCCCGTCCGGCGACCACCACGGACCTCCGTCGTACCCAAGCTGGTGCGTCAGCTGCTTCACTCGACCGTCACGCT
>JADGQU010000141.1 GCA_017881545.1 Gemmatimonadaceae bacterium | reverse complement strand
CCTCGAGTGCCGCCTTCTCCTTGACGAGACGCGCCAGCTCCTTGTCCCAGGCGCCGCCGATCTCTTTCCACTGCTTGTCGGTGTACTCTCCGACCGCGGCGCGCAGCTCGGCTTCCTGCCGCGCATCGCGCTGCTGCGATTCCTGGCGTGAGACGTCTTCGAGCTTCAGCGTCAACGCGTCGATGTTCTCGCGCAGCTCGCCGGCACGCTCCGCCAGCTTGCTCGAGACTTCGCGCAAGCGGGACTTGTAATCCGCCTGAACGCGCTGATACACGGATGCGGAAGTGTTCGCGCGCTTTTCTTCCAGCGCCGCAAGCCACTCCTCATATCTCTGGCGCTCCTTCAGGAGGCCATTGAGCGCGTCCAGCGAGACCGGCTCCTTCTCAGCCATCTACTTCATCCCCTTGTTCGATTCGCCTTCTCCCGCCCGCGGGCAGGAATCCCCGAGCGATAGACGACCGACCCAGCCACAATAGTACATGCGGCGCGTCCGACCAAGGTCATTCCGTCGTAGGGGGTGTTCCGCCCCTTGGATACAAATCTTGAGGCGTCAACCTTCCAGCGCGCCTTGGGATCGAACACCGTAATGTCGGCGGCGGCGCCACGCTTGAGCGATCCGCCGGGGAGGCCGAAGACGCGGGCTGGTGTGCACGCCATCCGATCGACGAGATCGGAGAACGTGAGATGGCCCGTCTCGACCAGATTCGTGACGATCACCGCGAGCGCGGTCTCGAGTCCGACGATTCCGTTCGGCGCGTCGGCGAACTCTCTCTCCTTTTCGTCGTAGTGATGCGGAGCATGATCGGTGGCGATGAGATCGATCGTTCCGTCCTTCACACCTTCGCGCAGCGCCTCGACATCCTTCGAGGTGCGAAGCGGTGGATTCATCTTCGCATTCGTGTTGTAGCCGCGAACGCTCTCTTCCGTCAGCGAGAGATGGTGTGGACAGACCTCGGCGGTGACTCTGATCCCGCGCTCCTTTCCCCAGCGAATCAACTCGACCGATCCCTTCGTGCTCATGTGCGCCAGGTGAACGTGCCCGCCCGTCAACCGCGCGAGGAGAATATCGCGAATGACCATGATCTCCTCCGCCTCCGCCGGAATCCCCTTGAGTCCGAGCTGCGCGCTCACGATCCCTTCGTTCATCGACCCGCCCGCCGCGAGCGTCGGCTCTTCGCAATGATCGATGACGGGAATCTTGAAGGTGCGCGCGTACTCGAGTGCGGATCGCATCAGCTGCGCGCTCGCTACCGGTTTGCCGTCATCGCTCACGGCGACCGCGCCGGCGCCCACCATCTCCCCGAATTCCGCCAGCGCATTCCCTTCCTGACCCACCGATATCGCGCCGATCGGATACACGCGCGCCGACTCCGCGCGCTGCGCCTGCCGGACGATGAAACCCACCGCCGCCTGGTTGTCCGTGACGGGATCCGTGTTCGGCATCGCACAGACCGCCGTGAATCCTCCGGCGGCGGCGGCGCGGGCCCCTGTCGCGATCGTCTCGACATCCTCGCGCCCGGGCTCGCGCAGGTGACAGTGAACATCGATGAACCCCGGCGAGACAATGAGTCCGGCGCAGTCGATCACGTCCGCGTCTTTCGCGCCCTCGATCGTTCGTCCTACTCCGGCAATCGCGCCGTCGGCGATCAGGACGTCGCCCACTTCGTTCAGGCGCTGCGACGGATCGACTAAGGTTCCGCCCTTGAGCAGGATCGGCTTCATTCCCGGTCCTCGCGTCCGCGGCCGCTACCGCCCTTGGCCGCTTCGGCCAGCTCCGGCTTCCCACCGGCCAGCAGGTAGAGCACCGCCATGCGAACCGCCACACCGTTCGTGACCTGCTCGAGAATCACGCTGTGCGGGCCGTCGGCTACATCGGAGTCGATCTCGACGCCGCGATTCATCGGACCGGGATGAAGGATCAGAATGTCACGCGGCGCACGATCGAGTCGCTCGCGCGTGATGCCGAACACGCGGTTGTATTCACGCGCCGACGGTATGTATCCGGCCGTCATCCTCTCGAACTGGAGGCGCAGGACGTTGAGCGCCTCAGCCCATTCGATTGCCTCCTCGACTCGATCGAAGATCTTTACCCCGAACTCGTCGATCGCGTTGGGGAGCAGCGACCGTGGTCCGCACACCGCCACTTCCGCGCCGAGCTTGTTCAACCCCCAGATGTTCGACCTCGCCACGCGCGAGTGCAGAATGTCGCCACAGATGCAGATGCGCCGTCCTTTCAAATCTCCGAACCGGTCTCGGAGCGTCAGAATGTCGAGCAGCCCCTGCGTCGGATGTTCGTGAGTGCCGTCCCCGGCGTTGATCACACTGGACTGAATCCGCTCGGCCAGAAACTGCGCCGCCCCAGAAGCCGAATGCCGGATGACCACCATGTCGATCCGCATTGCCTCCAGATTGCGCGCGGTATCAACGAGCGTCTCGCCCTTGGATACGCTCGATCCCGCGACCGAGACATTGACCGTATCAGCTGAGAGCCTCTTTTCCGCGAACTCGAACGAGATCCGGGTTCGCGTCGAGTTCTCGAAGAAAAGATTTACGATCGTCGAGCCGCGGAGCGCAGGCACTTTTTTGATCGCGCGCTCGCTGATCTCCTTGAACGGCTCGGCGGTGTCGAGAATGAGTCGAATCTGGTCGCTCGTCAGCGACTCGAGGCCGAGGAGATCCTTGCCGAGCGTCCCCGTCACGCCGCGGACTTGGGCACGATGACGACCTCGGTGCGCTCGTCAAGCTCGGCAACCATCACGTCCACACGTTCATCGGGACCAACTTCTATCTTCTTGCCGACGACGTCGGCGTGAATCGGCAGCTCGCGTCCACCTCGATCGATCAGAACGGCGAGGGAGATCGACGCCGGCCTGCCGAAGTCAGCGAGCTCGTCGAGCGCGGCGCGCACCGTGCGACCCGTGTACAACACGTCGTCGACGATCACGATGTGCTTGCCCTCCAGGTCCCACGGCAGGTAAGTCGGGCCGACCACAGGTCGCGGGCCGACGGTCTGGAGGTCGTCCCGATAGAGCGTGATGTCGAGCGAGCCCTGCGGCACCGTCACGCCTTCTCCGCCCTCGATCATCTTGACGAGCCGGTCGGCGAGCTGGACGCCGCGACGCTGTATTCCGACGATGATGAGATCGTCCGTGCCGTGGTTGAGCTCGACGATCTCCACGGACATGCGCTTCAAGGTGCGCTCGACGGCCCGGGCGTCGAGGACCGTCGTTGTTTTCGTAGCCATTAGTGCACAATATGGCTTGACGAGCCGACTAATTGAAGAGATTGTTGCTCCGCGAGCCACTATTCTTCTATAATGCTCAGGGAATTGTTCAGCCTGCTGGTTGGAAGGTCGCAGCCTGTCAACGCCACCCAGCACGAGGTGCTCGGGATTCCCGTTGTCGTCCATAACACCCGGCCCGACATCGACACCAACGCCGTCATCGCGCGCCTCGACCGCAGCCTGTCCCTCATCGAGCGGTACGTCCCGCACCACTTCCGGCATCTCAAGCGTGACTTCGCGTACATCGTGGTGCAGCGCTTCGCGTGCCGGGGAGCATACTTCCACGAGCAGCGCGCTTGCCTGGCGGAATTGACGTTTACCGTGAACCCTGATTTCTCCGACGCGGAAGTCGCCGCAACGATTCTTCACGAGGCGATGCACGCCCGCCTGCACGCACTCGGGTTTCCGCTGGAAATGGAAGATCGCGCCAGGCAAGAGCGCTTTTGCCGCCGGGCGGAGATCGAATTCGGAGCGCTGGTTCCGGGCGGTGAGCGGGTCGTCGAGCGAGCACAATGGACTTCCGACCTGTCGGATGAAGAGGTCGCGCCGGTTATCGATCCTCGTCTCGCATCCGAGCGAATCGCCGAGGTCGACCGCGCCGCCCTTCACGGTCGGGGCTAGACCTGGCTCAGTTGAACGAGGCGCGATTACTTGATCTCGACCCCGTTCTCCTGCTCCACCAACTTCACCGCTTCGACGTGATCCGCCGCTTCGCCGAGTTTTTCGCGCGCCTCATGAAAGCGCTCGGCCGTAAGCGAAATCAACGGTGTCTTTGCCCCAAGATCATCGGCCATCACCGCGGCGATGCCGATGTCCTTCTCCAGCAGCGCCAGGCGGAACGTCCGTGGAAATGCGCGGGTGAGCACTCGTTGCGGAATCAGGTTCTCGGAGGTGTTTGAGCGCCCGCTCGATGCATTGATCACCTCGAGCGCCACCTTCGGATCCACGCCCGCCTTTACCAGCACCGCGAGACCCTCGGCCGCCGAGAGAATGTGAACGGCCAGCAGGGCGTTGTTCACCGCCTTGAGCGCGTCACCTGATCCCACCGGTCCCGCGTGGACGATCTTTTTCCCGAACGCTTCTATCACCGGCCGCACGCGCTCGAACACCGTGATCTCACCGCCCCACATGACGGTGAGCGTTCCTGATTTCGCGGCAGTCGTTCCTCCGCTCACCGGCGCGTCGATAAACTCCACGCCGCGCCCGCCGAGCTCGGCGGCGATCGACCGCGAGGTCGGCGGGTCGCCGGACGTGCAGTCGACGAGCACCGTTCCCTTGCGCAGGGCCTCGATCATTCCATTCTCGCCGTGGAGCACCGCCTCGACCTCGACCGACGATGGCAGGCACGTGATCACGACGCTCGCGTCACGCACCGCCTCGGCTGGAGTGCCAGCTACCCGAGATTTATGGTTGCGGGCGAACTCATCCGCCTTCGCGGCGGTCCGGTTCCACACGACGAGCTCGAATGGATCGCGCGCCAGATGCGCAGCCATCAGCCCTCCGATGTCGCCCAGTCCAATGAACGCGACTTTCATCAGTTGGCCACGCGCGTTGATCCGGCGGCGTCCGCGCCACTGCTGTGGGCGTACACGATCGCGGAAATGTCGGCGATCAGCCTGGCCGACTTGGTGCCATCAGCGATGCCACGCGTCAGCACGACCAGCACGTACGGTTTTCGTCCGAGTGGATAGACGATTGCCGCGTCGTGCGAGACCGCGGTGATGTCCCCGGTCTTGTGGGCGACCGGCGTGCCGGGCGGCAATCCAGCGGGGATTTTCTCGTTGAACTCCTGCGCCCGGAGAATCTCCAGCATCTCGCGCGTCGCGCCCGGAGACGCGGCCCTGCCCTCCTGGATCGCGCGAAGAATGATGGCCAGATCTCGCGCCGTAGTGGTGTTGTTGAGACCCTTCTCGAAAGCCTTTCCGTCTTCGACGCCGCGGAGCACCTGGATCCGCTGCGCCCCCAGCGAGCGCATGGTTCTTGTCACGGCGTCAGCGCCGACGAGCGTGATGAGCGTGTTCGTCGCGAAGTTGCTCGACCGCGTGATCATCAATCGCAGCAATGTGTCCACGCGGACCCGCTCACCAATGCGATGATACAGAGAAGAGTCGCTGTCCGAGCCGAGATCGAGCGCATACGGAGATCCGTCCGCCAGAGACGCGAACTGGTTCACCAGCAACAATCCCTGATCCATTCTGAATGAGCCCGTGTTCGCGCGCCGGAAAAGCTCGATCATCACCGGCACTTTCATCGTGCTGGCGGCATGAAAGCTCGTGTCGGCATTGAGGAAGAGCGTGTCTCCTGACGCGAGGTCTACGTAGGCGAGCCCGACTTGTACGCCGGAATCCGCAGAGATCCTGGCCTGAATCCGCTCGAGCAGTGAATCCCGGCCCTGCGCAATCGCAATGACGGCCGCAGTTACGAGCAGGATCATACTCGCATCGCCGAGCTCACGGTCGGATTCCCTCCGGGCTGAACCTCGGCCCAGATGCTCTCGTTGTGCTGATCCTTCAGAAAGATCGAGCCGACGACGACCGTGATGAGCGCGACCACAATCGGGAACGCCAATCCGGCGTAGATGTTTCCGGTTTTCGCAACCAGGCTGGTGGCGATGATTGGAAGGAATCCGCCGAACCAGCCGTTGCCGAAGTGATACGGGAGTGACATCGACGTGTACCGGATCCTTGCCGGAAAAGCTTCGACCAGAAAGGCCGCGATGGGACCATAGACCATCGTCACGAACACGACCTGCACGAACACCAATGCCGTGAGCGCGACGGCGTTCACGGGAGCGGAGTAAAACTTCATCCCGTGGTATATCGGAACGTAGAGGAGCGCCGCGAGCAAGTTGCCGGCAATCATGATCTTCTTCCGCCCGATCCGGTCGGAGAGGCTGCCGAAGAACACGAACAGGGGCGTGCCGAGCACGAGCGCGACTGCCACGCACACGTAGGACGTGACGAGCGGAACCTTGAGAACCGTCTGCATGAAGAGCAGCGCGTAGAACTGCCCGGTATACCAGACGACAGCCTGCCCCGCGGTCGCGCCGAATAAAACGACGAAGAAAACCTTCCAGCGGGACCAGGTACCGAAGCTTTCCTGAATCGGGGCGCGCGAGGTCTTGCCCGTCTCCTTCAGAATCGCGAAAAGCGGTGATTCACGGAGCCTGATCCTGATGTAGTACGA
>JADGQU010000019.1 GCA_017881545.1 Gemmatimonadaceae bacterium | reverse complement strand
CAATACTACGACGAGCCGTATTTCTATCTCAACATGATTCCACAACCCGCTGCATCTCGTGCCAAGTCCCGCCCATTGTGGGGAAACGGCATCTGGCACACCGGCGCATGGGTCGGAGCTGTTCTTCCCGGTTCCCGATTTGGGGCTGCATCCTCCCAGGAGCGGCAGGTCCGTGAGTTCCTCGATTCAGCCACCGCTGCCTGCCGCGCGTTGTTGACGCAGAGCTAGGCCACCCGGGCAGCTGTCGAATTCGAACCTCTGGTTCGACGTCGCCAGAATTGTTTCCGCCTGTGGGCCGGAGCTACCAGTCGCTCCACGATTGCAAGGACGCCATCCACAGCGAGGGCGAGCGCTGCCGCTGGAAGCGCTCCGGATAGAATCATCCGCGTGTCCGCGAGAGCCAGGCCCGCTACGATTGGCTCGCCCAGGCCGCCAGCTCCGATGAACGCAGCGAGTGTCGCTGCTCCCACGGTGATCACCGCCGCAGTGCGTATTCCCGCCATGATCACCGGTGCCGCGAGTGGAAGCCGCACCCACAGCAAGCGCTGCGTTGGAGTTGTGCCGAGCGCTTCGGCGGCAGCGACGGCATCCGGATCAGCGTCGCGAACTCCCGTATAAGTCCCGCGCGCAATCGGATAGAGCGCGTACAGCCAGAGCGCCACTAGTGCCGGCGCTACGCCGACACCCAGAAGTGGAATCATGAACGCGAGCAAGGCGATGCTTGGAATCGTCTGTAGCACTCCGAGCGCACCGATGGTCGGCTCCGCGATTCGCCGCGTGCGCTCGAGCCCGAGCCCGAGTGGAACCGCAACGATCACCGCCGCGAGAAGAGCGAGTGCGACGAGCTCGAGATGCTGCACCGTGAGCGCGGCTATGGTTGCCCGGCGATCCCATAAATACTTCAAGAAATTCGACTGCTGGGCCGATGGTGCCGCTTGCGCTTCGCGCGCGACGCCCGTGAGTCCGAGCGCGGTCAGCTCACGACCCGCCACTCGGGCAACATCTTCACCATCCACTTCCACCCGGCGATTGAGCTGGCGCATCGTCGCCTCATCCAGACGCCCGCTCAACAGTTCGAGCGCCGCGATCGCGCCGGGCACCTGGCTGTCGAGGCGGCCTGAGACGAGCGCAGCTGCTTCATACGGAGGAAAGAAGTGCTTGTCGTCGATCAAGGTGACCAAATCGTAGCGGGCAAGCAGTCCATCCGTCGAATATCCGTCGATGACATCCACCGCACCCGACGCGAGTGCCTGGTATTTCACCGCCGGCGCGAGCGGCCTGACAGCGCGAGGTTTCAACCCATAGACCCGAGCCAGCCCTACCAACCCATCGCTTCGTCCGATGAAATCAGCTGTGAATCCGGCGGTGAGATGCGGACTCTCGCGCGCGAGGTCGCTCAGAGTCCGAAGATGGTAGCGGCTCGCGGTCGACCGCGTCACAGCGATCGCATACGTGTTCTGAAACCCAAGAGACGGCAGCCAGCGCACGTGGTAGAGTTCCGCAAACCGGCGCGCGACGTGCGCAAACACTGCCCGCGGATCGGCGGCGACCGAGTCGGACAAAGTGTCGTGCAGAATCGCGACCAGTCCTGTCCCGGTGTATTCGGGGTAGACATCGATCGCGTTGGTGCGGAGAGCGCCGAACGCGATCTCGGTTGCGCCAAGTCCGGGTTTTCGGTCCACGCGGAATCCACGGGACTCGAGCAGTTGCGAGAACATTTCCGCCAGCAGATACGATTCGCCGAAGGGCTTGGACGCGACGACGATCGGGCGACTCTGCTGCTGCGCGCCAAGCACCGTAGTGGCCGCGGCGAGACCGACGATCGTTGCGATTTTCAATCTCATGCGCGGAGAGCCTCGAGTCCCGCCCGTGCGCGCTCGATCAGGAGCGCGACATAATCCGTTGCCGGTGCGCGAACAAGGTCGCGCATGCTGCCGCGCTGTTCGATCTTCCCCTTCCTCATCACGACCACTTCTTCCGACAGCCGCCCCGCCTCTGCCAGATCGTGGGTCACCAACAGCGTCGTGACGGAAAGGTCGTGGCGCAGATTGTCGAAGCTCTCCTGGAGCTCCGCGCGAGAGATCGCGTCGAGTGCTCCGAACGGCTCGTCGAGCAGAATCACGCCCGGTCGCGCGGCGATGCTCCGTGCCAGCGCCACGCGCTGCCGCTGACCACCCGACAGCTCGTGTGGAAATCGCGAGCCGAATTGCGCCGCGGGAAGCCCAACCAGCTCGAGCGCGCGCCGAGCTGCGTCGGCAGAATCGGGCATGTGCTGAAGCGTCGGTACGAGCTCGACGTTGCGGAGCACTCGCCAGTGTGGCAGCAGTCCACCGTGCTGCTGCACGTATCCGATTCCGCGCCGCAGGAACACCGGCGACTGAGTTCGAACATCGTTGTCGCCGACCATCACCTGACCACGTTCTGGTTGCACCAGCCGGTTGAAACAGCGAAGGAGCGTCGTCTTTCCGGAGCCGCTCTCCCCGACCAGCGCCGTCGCGCGCCCCGCGGGAACATCGATGCTCACGTCGTCGAGGGCGACGACGTTGCCGAAGTGGTGGGAGACGTTGCGCGCGGTGAGAGAGATCGACATCGCCTTAAGAGTGATAGCGGCGGCGCGCAACCGCTATCACTCGAGCCTATTTCGCCCGTACGAACTTGCGCTCGCCGCGTTTCGGCGTATCTGTTGGGATGATCCAGTTCGAATCTCGTACCCGCTTTCAGGAATTCAAATGAGTCCCGCCACCCCCAAGACACGCCGCCTCGGCTCCCAGGGCCTCGAGGTATTTGGCATCGGCCTGGGCTGCATGGGCATGTCGGAGTTTTACGGCCCGAGCAATGAGAAGGAATCGATCGCCACCATTCATCGCGCGCTCGAGCTCGGCATCACCATGCTCGACACCGCGGACATGTACGGGCCGTTCAAAAACGAGGAGCTGGTTGGCCGGGCCACCAAGGGAAAGCGCGATGCCGTCGTCATTGCGACCAAGTTCGGCAACATGCGCGACCCCAACGATCCGACCAAACGGGGCATCAATGGCAGCCCCGAGTACGTTCGACAGGCGTGCGAGGGATCGCTCAAGAGACTGGGTGTCGAGACGATCGATCTCTACTACCAGCATCGTGTGGACAAGAACACGCCGATAGAGGACACCGTCGGAGCGATGGCCGAGTTGGTTCGCGAGGGAAAAGTGCGCTACATCGGGTTGTCCGAAGCATCGATCAGTACAATCCGTAGAGCGCACAAAATCCACCCGATTAGCGCGGTACAGACGGAATACTCCCTCTGGACACGCGATCCCGAGGAAGGCTTGTTGGACGCGCTGCGGCTTCTGGATGTCGGCTTCGTCGCTTACAGTCCGCTCGGCCGCGGATTTCTTACGGGACAGATCAAGAAAATCGATGATCTGGCCGCGGACGATTTCAGGCGACTGAACCCTCGCTTTCAGGGAGACAATTTCAGGAAGAATCTCGAGCTGGTCGCGCGGGTCGAGGAGATCGCCAAGGAACACAAGTGCACGCCCGCCCAACTGGCGTTGGCGTGGGTCCTCGCCCAGGGAGACGACATCGTGCCGATTCCCGGAACGCGGCATCCCGAGCGGGTCGAGGAGAATGTCCACGCGCTGGACGTCGTGCTATCCGAGTCTGATCTCAGACGCATCGACGCGGCGGCGCCAAAAGGAATCGCCGCCGGTGAGCGCTACGCGGAAGGAGGGATGCGGACCGTCAACCTGTAACCTGGGCACGACAGAGCATGATCCGGGGACGGCTGCAGCTTCACCGACCGCGATTTTCTTGGTGCCTACCGCCCGCGTCGACTTCGATACGGGCCGCCGCTTCGACGCGAATCCCCAGAGCCACCAGAGCGGTTTGACCCGCCAGAGCCACCGGAGCTCGATCCGCTCGAGCCACCTGAATGACCTGAACCGCCTGATCCGCGCGAGCCATTGGAATTACCCGACCGGCCTGCCTTTGCTTTCGACCGCGCACGCTCCTCCGCTTTCCTGCCCCTGATCGCAGCGATTCGCTCCCCAATCGGAATCTCCAGACGACCCTCCGGCCGAGCATTGTAGTCGAAGTCCGGGATCGTTATCTGCGGCAGGCGCTTTCCAATTGCCTTCTCGATTGCGCGAAGATCATTCTGCTCGTCCGGCGCGACGAAAGTGAAAGCATCGCCGACTTCGCCTGCGCGCGCCGTGCGACCCACGCGATGGATGTAATCGTCAGGCGCCTGCGGTACATCGAAGTTGACGACGTGCCCGAGTGCCTCGATGTCAATTCCGCGGGCGGCGATGTCGGTCGCAACCAGAACCTTGTAGTGGCCATTCTTGAATCCCGCCAGCGCCGCGGTGCGCTGCCCCTGTGAGCGATTTCCATGAATTCGCTCCGCCTTGATCCCGCGTTTCACCAGCTGCTCGGCCAGGCGGTTCGCGCGATGCTTGGTGCGCGTGAACACCAGCGCCTGTTCCATTTCGCCGCGGTCGAGCAGCGCCAGCAATAGATCCTTTTTCAGATCCTGCTTCACCGGGTAGACAGCCTGCGTGATACCGACCGCCGGCAGAGAGCGCCGGCCGAGGTCGATCATGAGCGGATTGTGCAGCATCTCCTTCGTGAGTGCGGCGATCGGTGGTGGCATCGTCGCGCTGAACAGGAGCGTTTGCCGTTTGGCCGGCACCATTTTGAGAATCCGCTTGATGTCGGGCAGGAATCCCATGTCGAGCATCCTGTCCGCCTCATCGAGCACGAGGAACTCGATGTTCTTGAGAGTGGCGTACGGTGCGGTGAGATGGTCGAGCAGCCGCCCTGGAGTAGCGACAAGAACGTCGACCCCTGCGCGCATGGCATGCTCCTGCGGAGCCATTCCTACTCCGCCATAAATCGCTGCGGCGGTAATGGGCGTGTGAACCGCCATTGAATCGAGCGCGGTGAGAATCTGCGCCGCAAGCTCTCGCGTCGGCGTTACCACCAGTGCGCGCGTTTTTCCGCGCGGCTTGGCAATCAGGTGATGCAGAATCGGCAATACGAATGCGGCGGTCTTGCCGCTTCCAGTCATCGCGCAGGCGATAATGTCGCGTCCTTCGAGACCGGCGGGTATTGCCTCGACTTGAATTGGAGTTGGTCGCTGAAAACCCAGCTCCTTGAGGCCTTTTTGGAGACTGGGGTGAAGCTTAAATGAAGAGAACGGCAGAATGGCACCTTAAAGAGAAAGTAGATAAACCACAACTTCTTGAAAGGTACCTAGGCCGGGTCTATCGCCGTGATTATTTGAGCTGAGGGCGCGGTGGAGACGGTTAAGCCCCATTCGAGCATCCTCCTCGAGATCTAGAGCCGGAACAGGTAGCTGACCTTGCCGAAGAATCCGTCTCGCGTGCGCCGCAGGTTCTGGAACCTGAACTCGCGCGGCTCCTCGAGTGTAGAGCCGTATCCCAGGTACACGAGCGTGCCCGGCACCGGACGGTAGCTGAACAACCAGTCCGCCGAGAATTCGTTCGTTGTCTCTCCGGCATCGAGCACCCCATTTATCAGGATAGGGTCGCCATTCCGATCTCGAAGCGCCGACCGCGACCGCGCCGCGTACTGACCGACCAGGCGAAGGAAAATCGGCGGGCTTACCTGGTATTCGACCTTGATCCGCGGGATCGTCTCCGACGAGAACCGCGAGCCATCTGATTTGCGGGCAATCGTGAGCCGCGAGAACTGAAGCGAGCTTCGAATCGCGTTGGTCGGGCGTAAGTCGAGTGCGGCATCGATCCTCGAGCTGTTGCCCGGTGCTGCTTCGCGAAAGATCGGCACTTCGCTCTCGGTGATGCCCGCCGTGCCGCCGAAGTGCCTGAATGTGGGAGTCGTCACTCTGAACGATGCGCCCAACTCGTCCTTTTCTGGCGCCGGCACTGTGAACGCCGCGGTATCGACCACCACTCCGACCGATCGCTGAACCGTCAATCCCGCATAAAGCGATGGATCGAAAGCGAAGTAGCTGTGAGTAAGCGCGCCACTCACCTGCCACCCACCGCGTAACGTGGCGCTCGGCTGAATCGATTCACTGCTCTCGGCCAAGCCGTGGCCAGCGCCGGCATTGTTCCAGATTCGATCCAGGCCAAAGAAGGAGCCGTAGGTTTGAACCAGCGCGCCCTGGGCTCCGTAGAAGCTGAGTCGGTTGAACGCGCTCGTCTGGATGATTCCGGTACGATTTACGAAACCGACAGCGGCATTGAATCCGGGGTCGAGCGATCTGAGAGTGTAGTGAAAGCCCCACGCGCGTCCCGTTCGGTCCCAGTCCGCTTGATAAAGAGATCCATTCCGCAGATTGCGCAGGCTGTCCGTCCACGAGTGGCCCACCTGGAACTGCGCGAAGTAAAGCTTGGAGTGATAGAAACGAAAATCTCCAGCCGTCACGCGCGAGTAGTTGGCGCCGTCTTCACGGGCCGTGAGCACGGCGCCGAGTGTATTGCTCGAGCCGAAGTCGTATCGGATGCGCGAGACGCCGAACAATGGCGAATGATTGCCCGCCCAGGAGTACTGCTGATCGTCGGCAACGACCATTGATGCGACGTTGGTTCCACCAAGTTTTCCGGCGAGCTTGACCCCGCCGAGTGGCGCGACGATCTGTCGAGTGTAGATCAGTTGATTGGGGGAATCGAACAGCTCCAGTCCGTCCAGGAAGAACGGCCGCTTCTCCGGGTAGAACAGCGCGAATCGCTCGTTGAGCAACACCTGCCCCACATCGGCTTCGACCTGCGAGAAATCAGGATTGATCGTCCCGTTGAGTGTGAGATTCTGCCTAATGCCCCACCGCGCATCGCCGCCCAGCTCGCCTTTCTGTTGATAGTCACGACCGTTGCCCGTCGTCGGTGACCGATCCGCTTTCGCGGTGACTGTGGGTGTCGCTTCGAGGACGAGCCCGCGCTTCAGGTCGTGCAGCCCATCGAGTGTTCCCGACTGCGCGAGGAAGTTTGCGTTGGCGCGAACCGCCGGAGCCCAGGTATCCTGGAAGCCCGAGTGCTGCACGCGCCGGAGGATGTGAATCCCCCAGCTCTGAACCCTCGCATCCTGATAGCGAAGGCTCTTGAATGGAATCCGCACCTCGACTTCATACCCGCCTTCGACCAGACGCCCCTTCGACTCGAAGAAGTAGTCAGGATTGAGATCTACGCTCCCCTCGAGCGGATTCATGGTTCGAAACCCTCCGCCGGTTGCTGAAGCCCCCCCCGCACCACCCGCGAACTGTGCGCTCCGCGTTCCGTCCTGCTGGACGCCGTACGGATTCACGCCGAAGAGAAAAGCGATCTGTCGCGCATTGTCGGTGTCGAGAAGGATCTGGACCTGATCCTCGCTGTCGATATTGTCGCGATTGGCGTGCGTCGCGCGCACGACGTTGCCGTGTATCTCACGCGCACGAATCCCAAAGTAGATCGCGTCGGGTGAGTACCACACCAAAACCTCAGTGGGCTCGTCGGCCGGACGACCATCGACTGGCTGATACTGCGAAAAGCCGGTCAGCCGAGCTGCTCTGCGCCATACAGCCTCGTCTAGATTGCCATCGATAATGGCGACTGTATCGATTCTCGGGACATCGACGTGAATGCGGTTGGCGCGCCCGCCGTATACGAGCGTCGAGTCCTGGAACAACGTGGCCGCAGCCAAAAGCATTACGAGCATCGGGCTAGAATCTATCCTCGTCCGACTTTTCGCACGACAGCGAGAGCGAAGCAACCATTGGACGTGAGCCTGACACTAAGGACTCATGACGATCAGACTTCGCCTTCTCGTGCCGATGTCCCTCCTCGGCGGTTCCATAGCGGCGCAACAACCAGTGGGGAGCACCGAAGCCATGCCTCCGTCACCGATTTCTCAAACTGAGCTGGTCCGGCGGATGACGACTTCACTCGACAGCCTCGCGAAGGTTGGCCAGTTCTCGGGTGTCGCGGTGGTGGCGAAGAATGGCGTTCCCATTTTCCAGCGCGCGTACGGGATGGCCGATCGTGAGCGCGGCATTGCCAACAATCCGGAGACGGCCTTCAACCTCGGCTCCATTAACAAGGTCTTTACCCAGATTGCGATTCTCCAGCTTCGCGATGCGGGAAAGCTCGACCTCGATTCGACGCTGTCCAAATACTGGCCGGACTATCCAAACCAGGAAGTCGCGCGCAAGATCACGATTCGCCAATTGATGCGCCACACATCGGGAATCGGCGGCAACATCTTCGACCCGCCGGCCGGTGGGAAGAGAAACGATATCCGCACTCTCAAGGATTATCTCCCGCTGTTCGTGAACCAGCCGCTGGCATTCGAGCCGGGAACACGGAACGCATACTCGAACGCGGGATATGTCGTGCTCGGTCTCCTGGTCGAGCGGCTATCGGGCGATGACTATTACACCTACGTGCGTGAGCACATCTTCAAGTCGGCGGGGATGACACGCACCGGATCTTTTGCAGTGGATTCACTGCCTCCGAACACCGCGATCGGCTACACACGCGGCGATGAGGATGCCCCGCTGAGTACGCCGCTCCGTCCGAATGGTCGAGATCTTCCCGGGCGCGGGAGTTCGGCAGGCGGTGGTTATTCCACCGCGCTGGATCTCGTGAAATTCGTGCAGGCATTGCGCGAACAGCGGATTCCAAATGGGGTCCCAGCGGGGCTGGGAATCGCCGGCGGCTCTGGCGGGATGAATGCAGTCGTCGAGGGAGGTCTTCCCGGTGGGTACGATCTGATCGTGCTTGCGAACCTCGATCCACCCGCGGCCGAGCGCGTTGCGCGGATGACGAGAGAGTGGCTCGGAGTCCACGATGACGATGGTGGCGGCGGCAACTGACCTGAGCCGCGACTTAAGGAGTTAGCGCTCGACTGCGAGTGTTGACTCGCCAGCGTCTGCACTCAGGTGGCACCCGAATTGTATGTAATAGGACTCCCGTCTCTTTAAGCGAGTTCTATACATGAAGATGTCAAACACGCAGCGGCTGCACGCTCTGGCCGCGCTCCTGGTAATCGGCTCCGTGGGCGCGAGCGCGTGCGCGAGTATGAACAAGAAGCAAGAGGGAGCTGTGATCGGCGCAGCAACCGGCGCCGCGGTAGGTGGAGTAATCGGTAATCAGACCGGCTCGACCGCGAGAGGTGCCATCATCGGCGCCGTGGTCGGCGGTGCCGCCGGCGCGATCATCGGACACCAGATGGATCAGCAGGCAAAGGAGCTGAGCCAGAACATCCCGGGCGCAACGGTAGCACGCGTCGGTGAGGGGATCGCAGTGACCTTCGCGTCGGGAATCCTGTTCGCATTCGACTCGGATCAGATTCTCTCGGCGGCAGGAACGAACCTGAGCGAATTGGCAAAGAGTCTACAGAAATACCCTGACTCACAGCTTCTGATCGTCGGGCACACTGACAACGTGGGTGATGCCACGTACAATCAGAGTCTTTCGGAGCGCCGGTCGAATTCGGCGGCCGCGTATCTGGCGGCGCAGGGTGTCGTCAGAACCCGCCTCGCCGCATCAGGCAAGGGAGAGTCGGAGCCGGTGAGTACCAACGACACCGATGCTGGTCGCGGGCAGAACCGCCGAGTCGAAGTGGCGATTTATGCGAGCGAGGCGTACCGCCAGCGGCTGTTGAAAAGCAATACCGGCGACTAACGCCGTTTCGTTGGTCCACTGATACAAATTGCCCCACTCGGCGTGATCCCGGGTGGGGCAACTTTATTAAGCGGACCCTTTCCGGCCTGCGAACACGAGAACTCCGCCGATCACGATGGCGGCGACACCGACGATTGGTGTCACCATGCCGCGTTCCTGCGAAGTGACCTTGAGCGGTCCGACTTCGACTTCGTTACGACTCTTCGTGTAAGGTATTCCTTTCATCGCAACAACGACGATGCCGCCGATAATGAGAAGCACGCCAATCCAGGCGAGTGGTCGCATGATTACTCCGCAAACGGGATTACAAATGCTGTGTCACGCAGGGGATCCGTGCAAGGCTGGCCGTCGCAGACAGCCAGTAGCCATTCCCCACTATTTGTGCACGAGCTTTCTGTAGGCGATCCGATGCGGCCGGTCTGCGTCCGCGCCTTTTCGCTTCTTGAAGTCCTCGGCGTAGTCGCGATAACTCCCCTCAAACCACACTGTCTCCGAGTTTCCCTCGAACGCGAGGATGTGCGTCGCGATGCGATCCAGAAACCAGCGATCGTGCGAGATCACAACCGCGCATCCTGGAAACCCGATCAGCGCCTCCTCGAGAGCACGCAAGGTGTCGACGTCGAGATCGTTCGTGGGCTCGTCCAGCAGCAGCAGGTTACCGCCTGATTTCAAAAGCTTGGCGAGGTGCAGCCGATTCCTCTCACCACCGGACAGATCCTTCACTTTCTTCTGCTGATCCGGACCCTTGAAGTTGAACTGCGCCAGATACGCTCGTGCCTGCATCTCGCGCTTTCCCACCATGATGACGTCGTTGCCGTCGCTCACTTCCTTGTAGACCGTGTTCGCGTCGTTCAGTTCGCGAGTCTGATCCATGTAGGCGAACTGCACGGTGTCGCCGATCACTAGCGAGCCGCCGTCCGCTTTCTCCTTTCCAGCAATCATCCTGAACAGCGTTGTCTTGCCGGCCCCATTCGGACCGATGATTCCAACAATCCCTCCGCGCGGCAACGAGAACGACAGATCGTCGAACAACACCTTCTCACCATAGGCCTTCTTCAGGCCCTTCGCGATCACGACATCATTTCCAAGACGCGCCGGTGGCGGAATCACGATCTCGTTCTGCATGACCTTTTCGCCTTCGGCCGCCGTCGCCAGCTCCTCGTACTTCTGGATGCGTGCCTTGCTCTTGCTCTGCCGGGCGCGCGGAGACATACGAACCCACTCGAGCTCGCGCTCCAACGATCTCTGCCGCGCCGACGCCTGCTTCTCTTCCGTCGCCAGTCGGGTGCGCTTCTGATCGAGCCACGAGCTGTAATTCCCCTCGTACGGAATCCCCGCTCCGCGATCCAACTCGAGGATCCAGCCCGCGACGTTGTCGAGGAAATACCGGTCGTGCGTCACCGCCACGACGGTTCCCGGAAATTCGGCCAGGTATCTCTCGAGCCACGCCACCGACTCGGCGTCGAGATGGTTGGTCGGCTCATCCAGGAGCAGCATGTCGGGCTCCTCGAGCAATGTTCGGCAGAGTGCGACTCGCCGCTTCTCTCCACCAGAGAGCTTTGTCACATCGGCATCGGCGGGCGGAAGACGCAGAGCGTCCATCGCGATCTCGATCTTCCGATCCAGCTCCCACGCGTTCGCAGCGTCGATCTTCTCCTGCACCTTGGCTTGTTGGTCGAGGAGCTTCGTCATCTCGTCGTCCGACATCGGCTCGGCGAACTTGTTGGATATCTCCTCGAATTTCAGGAGAAGGTCGCGCGTCTGCTTCACCGCGACGTCCACGTTCTCTTTCACGTTCTTGGACTCGTCAAGGTGCGGCTCCTGCGATAGGTAGCCGATCCGTGTTCCCTGATGGGGCCACGCTTCGCCCTGAAAATCGGTGTCGACCCCCGCCATGATGCGGAGCAGCGATGATTTACCCGCGCCATTGGCGCCGAGGACGCCGATCTTGGCGCCGGGATAAAAAGACAACCAGATCCCGCGCAGAATCTCCCGCGATGGCGGGACGACCTTGCGCAGGTCCTTCATTACATAGATGAATTGTGGAGGCATCCCTACAATTTACCGCACCGGGCAAGTCATCCACATTGCCAGTGCGATTGTCGCCCGAGATCAGTCTGGGTTTTTCGGGTCGCCCATCATCGCGTGATCGTGATCCATGTGGTCGTCGTGCCAGATGGATTTGAGATCGTTCCCGGCGAAGGTGTTGGCGTGGAGCATCCACCCGAACGCCTGCGGAATGAAGCGCCCTCCCGCATCCTTGCACTCATCCTCGGTCGCCACACCGAGCGGACCAAAGACAGGGCGTCCGTTCTTCGTCTCGGTCCAGCGTTCCCTCGCGTACCGGGCGGGAATGCACCAGTTCACGTGCCGGTGCCAATGCGCAATGCTTAGCGGAACGCGCTCATTGAGATCCTCTTCGGACGTGCCCTTCGACGCTGTGTACATCGCGCCGATCAGGTAAAAATGCCCCTGGGCATCTTTCTTATATAAAAGTGAGGTCGGACGCGCCGGATCGAAGCCGAACTGATTACGAATCGCGTTCCACTTCTTCGTGAAATGATACTGCGGCTGATTCTTGATCTGTGGCGCGAACATCTTGTAGCCATCTGCTTCGGCCACGCTCACGTCCTGGTATTTCGCGATCGCCTGCCGCAACTCGTTGAGCACGTGAGCGGACTTGACCGAATCTCCGGCGGTCAGCGGTCGAGAACTCGAGTAGGCCATGTGCTTCGCCATTGCGGCCATCTTCCAGTCGTCGCTCGCGCTCATGTCCATCCCATCCATCTCGGTCGAGCTGTGCGCCGCATGCACTGCGGCCACGGTCGTATCTGAATGGCTATGCGATTGTTGAGCGTAGATGCGCCCCGGGATCGCGAATGCCAGCAACGCGACTACGGTTGGCCGCAGCATGAAAGTCCGAGGCATGTTATACCGGAATGGTGAGACGAACGACTGCATAGCAGTCCTATTCTTGTTAGACGGTCAGGGCAGGCCGGGGTTAACCCCCGAAATCGGCCAACAGCTTGTCCAGAGCCTCGGACACTCGCTCGTGCGGGAGCTGATGAATCTCCTCCTCCTTCCAGGCGATGATCTCGCCCGGCGTATTCCACGGCCCGTAAGGCTTGTGCTCGCGTTTGAGCAACACGAGTGACGGCTTCCGAAATGCCGACGCCGCGTGCGATATGCTGGTGTCAGGCGTGAAGACCATGTCCGATGTTCCCACCAGCGCAAATGCATCGCGCAGCTTCGGGGTGCTTACCGCCAGCCCGTTTACCTCGGCGGCGACCTCGCTCACCCCCTCCCACTCGCTGGGAAGCCCGATGACGATAATCGGCATGTTCGGCGCATGTACGCGCGCGGCCTGGAGCGTCACGATGAATTTGCCGTTGGGCCAGCGCCTTTTGGGCTCCGACGCCGACAGGTTGACGAGCAGCCGCTTGACCACGCCGACTGTAGCTCCCGCGGCAAGTTTCCGGGCTTCCGTCCACCATTCTTCCGCACGGGCGCGCTCTTCCGCCGACAGAAATATCTCCGGCTGCCAGTCGACGGATTGCGGGTCGACGCCGAATGGAACGGCGAGATGCTTGGAGCCTTCGATGTAATGGTCGACCCGATTCCATTCCGGCACATTCACGTTGTATATCCGCGGTTCCCTGTCGCCGCCTGCACCGACCCGGAACTGGGCGCGTCCCGCGAACATGAGAAGTGGAGTCGAAGTGAATATCCGCGGATTGTTGATCCTGCCATCCACCATCACAGTATAGCGCTCACGTCGCAGCTGTCTCATCAGATCGCCGTAGCTGCGCAATGAATTGCGCTCGAGCAACAGCACTCTGCCGACGTATGGGTTCCCCTCGAGCACAGGCGCCGTTGTCGGGGTGGCGATCACATCCACTTTTCCGCCCGGCAGGGCCGTCGCGATGTTCCGAATGAGCGACGTCGCCATGATCATGTCGCCGATGCGCTCATAGCGGATGAACAGCACTCGATAGTCGGGGGTCGTCGCGCGCGGGAGAGTGGCTTCCCTCGGCCCCGGCAGCATCCGGCCCAACAGCCTCATCCAGGCCGTGCGCCACGCGATCTCAATCTTTCTTGGATCCACCGGCCAGGGGTAGCTCTAGGAGCTTTCGTGAAGGTTGCGGATCGCGCGTGTGATAGAGTTGAATTGCGTTTATCACGAACGGCTCCGGAATACGGGTCTTGAGCAGCTCGCGGATCGACTTGGAGTCCAGCGATTGGTACAGGCTCAGGGTGCAGTGTGGGCTAAAAGTGTACCGCGCCCGCGTGAAAGGCAGGCCGCTCGTAATGAGCTTGTCGTGCAGCACCCTGAGGGGACCGTGGGAATCGATCGGCAGGACGACGATGTCGGTCTGCATGAATCGCCGCGGCAGCTGAAACGAGAGGCTTATCGGAGCGGTCTCCGCCGCAATTGGCTCGAGTCTCTCGCGCAATTCCTCCACGCTCGTGGAAGGAGGAATCGGACCAACTCCGGACGATCCGGTGAGCGTTAAGTGCGGGGGCTTATGCCTCGCCAGTTTCGGATCGTAGCGTTCGTTGATCGCACGCACACGCTTGGCGATCTCCTCCGGAAGCTCGGCGAGAATGAAGATTCCATTTAGCGGCAAGCATTACTCACTGTGAAACCAGCACAGACCATCAGAACTGAATTGAAAATAGAATCGGATTGGCTTGAATCTGCGACGATCGTTTTCCTTTTATCAGCGTGTTATCGATGCGATTTCCCGGATGAGAGTGTGTGTATTTCACCACCTTGAGTCCCACGAGGGTGCCGATTGCAGCGCCGGCCATGACGTCGCTGGCCCAGTGTTGGTTGTTGAAGATGCGCGATAGGCCCACGAGTGATGCGCCTCCGTAAAACGCCGTGCCGACGTACCATGCCGAGTGCGGCCACCAGAATTGTGTTTCGCGAGTCACTGCCGATGCAAACGCAAAAGACGTGATCGTATGCCCCGACGGAAACGAGCGAAACTTGTCGCCCCTGAAGCCTCTCCAGAGCTGGAAGCTAAACGGATTCTTGGTATCGACATACGGACGCTGTCTTCCGACGAGGAGTTTTATGCTGCCGCCCAGAACATCGGCGAAGATGATCGACTCGAGGCTATGTAAGCCGAGCGCCTGGACGCGCCGGTTGCCATCGCTCCGCCCAATCAGGTACAGCCCGGTGGCGGCGGCAAACGATCCCGGATCGCCGAGCAGGCGGAAACCGGTTGCGCCTCTGTTTAGGAATCGGCTTGCCTGCGTCGACGAATCCTGAAGCCTGTTCGCGACTCGCATGTCGATCGGTGCGACCACTGCGGTCCCAATCGTAAACGCGGCCAACAGGATTGCGTCTTTTCCGGTCAGAAGCGTCGATTTCTTGTTGATGGTATCCTGAACCTGGGCGTTTGCGATGGCCGCAAAGGTCAGAGACATCAGCGTGGTACGAGCCAGCCTTGAGAACAAGAACGTCTCCTCTTGAATGTGGATCAAAGATTTGATCCCGTTCCGGAATGCAAGTCTCTTACCCCTTGTAAATCATGCTTCGAATCGCGATATCACTCGAATGCTGAACATCGATCTCACCGGCAAGCGCGCGCTGGTAGCCGGCGTCGCCGATGACGCCGGATTTGGCTTTGCCATCGCGAAATCGCTGGCCGAGGCGGGCGCGAGCGTGTCTGTGGCGACATGGCCACCCGCACTCAACATATTCACGAACCTTCTCGAGCGCGGGAAGATGGACGAGTCGCGAATGTTATCTGGCGGACAGCTTCTCGCATTCGAGAAGGTCTACCCGCTCGATGCCGCTTACGATACGCTTGCCGACGCGCCCGAAGACATTCGGGCCAGCAAGCGCTACAAGGAGACTGGCGATTTCAGCATCGACGGTCTCAGGCAGCGCATTGAAGCGGATTTCGGAAAAGATTCCATTGACATCGTGATCCATTCGCTGGCCAATGGCCCAGAGGTTAAGAAGCCATTATTGGACACGAGCCGCTCTGGCTACCTCACCGCAATCAGTGTCAGCGCGTACTCGCTGATCTCGATGGTATCGCGCCTCGCTCCCCTCATGCGGAAGGGCGGCTCCTTCCTTTCGCTCACATATTTGGCAAGCGAGCGAGTGATTCCCGGATACGGCGGCGGTATGTCGTCGGCGAAGGCGGCGCTCGAGAGCGACACCCGTGTGCTGGCGTTCGAGGCCGGCCGCAAGTACGGGCTCCGCGTCAACTCCATCTCGGCCGGTCCATTGGCGTCGCGCGCGGCGAGCGCCATCGGAATCATCGAGAAGATGGTCGCATACTGCGCCATTAACTCGCCACTCACCGAGCCGTTGCAAGCGGAAGAAGTCGGAAATGCCGCCGCGTTCCTCTCGAGCAGCCTGGCAACCGGGATCACCGGCACGGTCATCTACGTGGACAAGGGATACCACACGATGGGGATGGCGCTCCAGGCAGGAGTGCCCAACCCCTGACGCTTTGGTCAGGGACTTTTCTTCGCCGCCGCCGCCGCTTTCTCCCGCTCGATTCTGATCTTTATTTGCTGCAGCTGCGTTTCTGACATGCGTCCAGAAAGTTTGAACACTTTGCCCGTTGCTGTATCTGTCCAACTGATCGTGGTCACTCCATTTGCGATGGCCACCGACGGGGCTGGTTTTGGGGCCGAAAGCGTGGCCGTTCGGGCCACTCCTGCCCCCGTGATCTGAGGAGACGGCGCGGCAGCAACTGAATCGACGCGCCCCCCTGACACCGCTGGCACTTTTCCCGCCGCTTGGCGTGGCTGCGACGACGTACCAACAGCAGTTGTGACCACGGACTCCAGGTATGTGTTCGTCAACTCAGTAAGAGTAACCGTGTCACCGGGCGCCACTTCGTAGAACGTCACCGTCGCGCCTATTGTTCTCGAAGTGGCAACCACTTTGAGGATCGGCTGCTGGCTGGCATCGTTAAGAGAGTTGACCCCCCTTATTCGTATCACAGTTGGCGACTGAGGCATGGCCGCTGCCGCGTCGGCGTTCGCTGAGACCGAGGGGATTCTTTCGGCGACGGCACCGGTTGCTTGC